>JAUYHF010000029.1 GCA_030690165.1 Deltaproteobacteria bacterium
CCTTGACTATCCTTACTGCCTGTGCATAATTCTCTATTGTGGCTCTTTGAGTCATGGGGTATCCTCCTTTTGTTTTGGTATTGGCTTACCATGGAGATACCCCTTTCTTGCTTCTGACACAAGAAATAATACATTACCCGCCCAAGTGGGTAGTTGACAGAAACTATTACTCTAAGTTATAATAGCGCAGTTTAATGTATTTTCTTTCATAGGAGTTAATAATTATGCCAATTGTAAAAAAGAAGACAAAGCCGGGAAATGGGTTGATGCTTTCGCCAATAGAGAAGGATATCCTTAAGTGTGTGGGTGAAGGCAAGACCAACGATGAGATAGGAAAGATAGTAGGGAAAACAAGGTGGACTGTAAAATTATATCTTAAAAATATTATGAAAAAATTAAATGTGATAAGCAGAACGCAGGCAGTCAGCAAGGCTATAGGCCAGGGGCTCCTTTCTCCGTTTAAATCCCACGGTCGTGCGAAGCCGCACCCGAAACGAAAGGTCTGCATTGTCGGCCTTGGCAAGGGCGGAACAGCCATACTTGATATATTCAACGAAGACCCCTCAATAGACATTGTGGCCGTGGCTGACGCAAATCCAGAGGCTACTGGCATAAAGCTTGCCAGGAAACTGAATATACCGGTGTTATCTGACTATAGGGAAATTATAAAAAAGGGCATAGATATAGTTGTAAATGTAACAGGCTCAAAAGAGGTAAGGGAGGGCATAAAGAAGATAAAGCCCCCTGAAACAGAACTTATAGAAGGTCTTTCTGCAAGACTTTTATGGCAGTTGGTTGAGGAGAAGAGAAAAAGGATAAAAGAAAGGGAAAAAATTTTAATGGATCACGGGGCACTCTACCACCTTGGGCTTGTTATAGAAAATATAGACAGTATGAAGGATGCGGCTTTAGCAATATTAGGCTATGCAATGAAACTAACCTCCACCCCTGCCGGTTCGATGGGTCTCTTTGATGAAAAAAGCGGCGAAATGATTTTAGCGGCGTCAAAGGGTTTTAGCGCTGATTTTAAAAAGGTGGACAGATGGAAAGTACGAAAGGGAGGTTTAACCAGCTATATACTCAACCAGAAGGCCCCGCTTGTAATAACCGATGTGAGGGATTATCCAAATCCAAATCTACTCCTTCTGAGGGAAGGTGTAATATCCCTCCTTGGAGTGCCGCTTGCTATACAGGGAAGGATTATAGGGGTTTTGTATGTAAATGATTTTAAGAGAAGGGAGTTCAGGGCTGAGGATATTTCCATTTTTTCGCTTATCAGTGTATACGCCGCCCTCACCATTGAAAGGGTGAAATCTATTGAAGAGATGTGGCAATTAAGCATAACCGACGGACTTACAGGTCTTTACAATCATCGTTATCTTATGGAACAGATGCACATGGAAATTCAGAGGGCATCAAGGTACAACCATCCCCTTTCAATAATCATGCTGGATATAGACCATTTCAAGGACTATAACGATAAGTTTGGTCATCTTGAAGGAAACAGGGCGCTTAAAGGCATAGCAAGGATTTTGAAAAAGGAGACCAGGGATACTGATATGGTTGGACGCTTTGGCGGCGAGGAGTTCTGCATTATTGTGCATGAGGTGAAAAAAGACGGGGCTGCGGTTTTTGCGAAAAGACTCCTGCGTGAAATTGCCAAAAATCATTTTTCCGGCAGAAGGATTACATTAAGCGGAGGAGTTGCTGTTTTTCCAAAGGACGGTAAGACCCCTGCTGAACTGATAAAAAAGGCAGATGTGTTTTTGTACATGGCCAAGAAACAGGGTAGAAATCGGATATGCTGCTAATCAAAATAAAGGCTTCCATGGTCGGTAGGGGCGAACCTGTGTGTTCCCCTTGTTTGTGTCAGGGCAGACACACGTAGGTATGCCCCTACCTGTAATAAAAAAGCTGTTAGCTAAAATTTAAAAGTGCACTGCCTTAAGTTTTAAAAGTGCACTTTCTTTATATCTTCGGCCCTGACCTGTTGTTCCCCCACAAGTTTGTTTCGACACCAGAACCGGATTTTGGCCATATGATGTTTGAGGTCAA
>JAUYHF010000030.1 GCA_030690165.1 Deltaproteobacteria bacterium
TCCTTGACTATCCTTACTGCCTGTGCATAATTCTCTATTGTGGCTCTTTGAGTCATGGGGTATCCTCCTTTTGTTTTGGTATTGGCTTACCATGGAGATACCCCTTTCTTGCTTCTGACACAAGAAATAATACATTACCAATAAGGTTTGAGCTGCAAACAAATAAAAAGGGGAAGGTTTCCCTTCCCCTTTTTAACTTCACTTACAGTCCACTGTTCACAGTCTTTTTATCTGTTGTGGCACTGTTGACAGCCGACATTGCTGGCTATTGAGTTACCAGTCTGCTCGCCTGCTGATACGGCAGATGTATAATTCCATCTCAGAATGTCGTTGTATATCGAGCCGTGGGAAAAGTGACAGCTAAGGCAGAATACCTTATCATTACCATTGTCAGCATAGTATCTTGCTAACCCTCCTGCATTTGCAGCCGGGAGCTTGGTGGCATCATTGGTTGTAAATGGCGCCCGCGATGTATCACCTGTATTATTGTAATGGGCAAAGTCCACAATAGTAACACCCGCGCCTGATAGTTGAGTAGTGGCCACGAGGGTGTTGTTTACAGGGTGTCTCTTCCAGTCATCGCCGCTTACGTTGCCAGCACTAACAGCATATGTTGCCTCATGCCATGCGCCGTGGCACTGTGCGCAGAATGCAGAGAAGCCAACATTATTTGTGGCAGCATCTTGGGTGGTTATCGCTCTTCCGCCTAATGTTATGACAGTGGTATTAACCGCAGTCATGTATGAGTTCTGTGAGCCGGCGTTTCTCCAGACAGGCCATACATTGCGAGCTAAGGTAGGGGCTGTGCCCCCGGTTGCGCTGCCTCCTACACCACCCACATATGATGTGGCAAGGTCGCCAAAAGCAGCCATATTTGACCAGCTGTTTAACATCTGTGCAACAGGCATAGAGGTACCAGCCTTTAGATTTCTGTATTTATTTATATTGTCTGTTGTGACAGCTGTCCCATGCGGGTCATGGCATGTGGTGCATGACAGTGCAGTAATTGCGCTGCCTACGCTGCTACCGGTAGTGCTATTGCCTGGAGGGGTAACTGTTGAAGCGCCGATGCTGTGCTGTCTTCCGAGTGCAGTAGTAGCCGGCGAAACACCACCAAGATCCTCTGCGTCTGGACTATATACACCACCACCATAGCTTCCGTTAAATGCGCCGCCTCCGCCAACATCTGAAAAGTTGGCTCCACTCCACTTGTTTGTTGGATCTAAATGAACCTTAGGAGGGGTTGTAGCCCAAACACCGGTATTGTTTACAACACCGGCCTGGGCGCCGGTTTCAGAGTGGCACTGCAGGCAGAAATTGTGAAGCTCCGCCCTGCTGGTCACAGATGTCCTCAACAGGATGAATGAACCTCCTGCTTGATCGCCCATTGAAGGAGTAGAAGTTCCGCCTTGAGAACTGTGCATAGTATGACAGGCTCCGCATGTCAGGTCGCCTGCCCCTTTGTGCACTGCCATTGACGGCGTTGCAGTCAGCAATGAGAGCCCTATGCCAAATGCAAATGCCAATAGGGTTGTTAAGATGAGTCTTTTCATAATAATTGCCTCCTTTTGGATTTTTCTGAAACCTTAAGATCCCAGAATTTGAAACCGATTGCGTTTTGTTTCCGGTAGATATAAAGATGCCCCATCAAAGGAATACCTATCCCTTCTTTGAGGCACTCATCACCTCTGTTTCAACTGCCGCCATCAGCAATCTTGGATACACATTAACAGATTTTTATTTTCATGTCAAGGGAAATATTAAAAAAAGTTTAATCCGCTCTTTCCACCCTTGACAGCAGATAGTAGATTGTTCCAAGCACGGCAATTGCGGCTATAAGTATAATTGACAGGTAGCTTGCCTCTGCCTCGGCCTTTAATGTGGTTACAAGCAGCTTTCTTATAACAGCAACCAGCGCAACGTTTATAAAGACCTTTACGGCAAACTTGCCGCCCATGAGATGCTTTACCTCTGTGTCCACAAGCTCTATGACAACCCACATCATCAAAAGCGCCCCAAGTGTGCCGAGGAGCCCTTTCTCCATGTCGCTGGAGAATATATGCGCTACATCATACGCAAAGAGACCCACTACCATTATGCCCATAATCACAAGGCCAATGACAAGGGTGAGGTTCAGGCCGTATGCGAATCTTTTGGCAAATTGTATTAGATAGGATTCCACCCTCTCGGACAGGAAATATGTTTTTATCTCCTCCTCTATATAAGAGCTTGTAAGGATATCAAGATTGATATCTAAAATCTTATCCACTGATTCCTTTAAATATCTGCGTTCCCGCACATCTAAAGAAAATTCTTTATCCAGAATCCTCAAACAGTATAATCTTACAAAATGCATTGCGGCATTCACATAATGGGCGGGGAGCTCTATTTTTACATGCGCAAACCCTATCCGTTCAATATCTCTCATGTAATGAGCGTCGTATTCGCCTGAAAAGAGGCGCATAAACCATTCCTTGAGGCTGTCCTGATGTTTTTTTATAACCTCTTCGTTTTTAAGAAATTTTGACGCATCCTCAAAATGTTTTATGTAATTGTAGAACTCTTCTGGGAACTCATCTTTATATTTTTCCATCAGAGGCTTAAGCTGCTTCAGGTTTGCCGCATCCCCTGAAGTGAAATCGTAGTGCGCCTTTATCTTTTCAATAGATTCCATTTGGACTCCTCATTTGGATTTTCTCGAACCTGAAGGTTTGAGTTACAGTAACTCAAGGCTTTAGCCTTGAACCTACTGCCTATCTTCCAAATATTTCAAGAGTGTTAAAGAAATAACCTATCTCAAACTGCGCTGTGTCAGGGCCATCAGAGCCGTGAACGATATTTGATTCAATGGAGTCCGCAAAGTCTTTTCTTATAGAGCCGGGCAGGGCGTCTTTTGGGTTTGTCGCGCCCATTATATCCCTGACCTTTTTTATCGCGTCGTTTCCTTCCAGAACCATCGGCGCTACAGGCCCTGAACACATGAATGCGGTAAGGCTGTCAAAAAACGGCCTCTGCCTGTGAACCGCATAAAAGCCCTCTGCCTGCTTTTTTGTAAGGCGCATCATCTTTAAGGCGACAACCTTAAGACCGGCGGCTTCAAACCTCCTAATAACCTCGCCGATAAGGTTTTTATTCACCCCGTCAGGCTTGACAATTGATAAAGTCCTTTGCATTGTATCCTCCCATGTATTTGGTGGCGGTGCGTGGACTCGAACCACGGACAAGGGGCTTATGAGACCCCTGCTCTGCCACCTGAGCTACACCGCCGCGCTTCTGATTTTGTAATTTTGAAGGATTACAACAATATTGTCAATAAAAAACTATATTCGGGGAGCAGATTTATTCTGTTAGCTAAAATTTAAAAGTGCACTGCCTTAAGTTTTAAAAGTGCACTTTCTTTATATCTTCGGCCCTGACCTGTTGTTCCCCCACAAGTTTGTTTCGACACCAGAACCGGATTTTGGCCATATGATGTTTGAGGTCAA
>JAUYHF010000031.1 GCA_030690165.1 Deltaproteobacteria bacterium
AAGTCTTACTGCTTCTTCCTTAAACTGCTTATCGTATTTCCTGTTCACTTTCCTTTCTTGCATTTCACACCTCCTTAGGTTATATGATTCTACTATAACCTAACCCTTTGGTGTGTCCACTATTTCGGGGGAGGTGCAATAATAAACGCCATGATTTATTGTTTGTTCGTGTCGAGCCAGATCTCGATCAGTACGTTAACAAGATCCTATTGGCGGGAGAATATCAAGACAAGAATAAACAGAAGTTTATATTTGCGGAGAATGGCAAAGCTATCTGGCCTCAACGTTCGTTTAAGTACGAAATAAAATTAGATTTTGTAATGAGCGATAGCCCTGAAAGTGATGCAGTATGTGATCGTATTCTGTTTGTTGACGTGCAAAATAGAAAAGTCCGCTCAGTAACTGCATGGGGTTTTTCTTTACAAAATGACCGATTGCTGATTTATGAGCCTAATAAACCGTGTAAAAGCAGCAAACTTCTATATTCCTTAAAGCGAATAAAATAAGGTAAAAGTTAACCAAAAGATCGAGCCCCACGAAACGGGGCTCATCTTCGCGTTGGCTTGTTTATTTCCTGAATATTTCTGATTTATCTGAATATCTTACTGGGTTAACGGTTAAGAAACTTAATCAAGAGAAGCTAAGGAATATTGGAATCCCCCTCCCTTCCCTTTCCGAACAGCAAAAAATCGTGGCGTATCTGGACTCACTTTCCCAAAAATCCCGCATGCTTCAAGAATTACAAAAACAAACCGCATACGATTTGTCCAGCCTCAAGCAATCCATTTTATCAAAATCATTTAACGAGGGAATTTAAAACGAAAAAAATCTATGCTCGTTTATTCAAAATACCTTTTTCCCGCAGAACCGAATTATATTCATCACCGCTCATAGGACATTGTAAAAGATCCCTTGTTTCTCTCAAGGTGTCTAATCTCAGTTCTTTCTTAATGGCGCTCAAGAGATTATCATCATAGGTTTTGTAACCGCTGCCGCGTGACACAAAGGCATACGCCCCTGTGCGTTTACCGTTCACCTCATGATAAAAATATTTGTGATCCCCGCCTTCTTGAATAAATCCCTTTTTTCGTAAAGAAGCCTCAATAAGTTTCCTTTCTATCGGCATAATTTCATTATTCCTCAATAAAAAGGGTTTCATAGACCTTTTTCAGACGGATAGCATCGCCGGTTACTTTATCAAATGGCAGTTTTTTATAATAATTATAAAAATGTATAATATGTTCTGATAAATCTGCCATTGCTTCAGTTAACGACTTGCCTGTCCCAACTACGACTAATGTTTCGTTTTCAGCGAAAAAAACATTGTCATCTACATGGAAATAAACCTTGATGGGCTTGGTAGACCTATAATGTTTCTTTTTGACCGGTATTGTCCACAAAGGAGCGCTCAAATTATGGCCTGTAAATTCTTTGCCAGGCATCCTCTCCTGTGCTGTGCCTGATGGGAATTGAGATAAAGAAGAAAACGCAGACACTGCCTCTCTATCAATATCTTTAGGCATGGTTTGACCGTAGTATGCGGCATAGGTCATTATATGGTTTCTCCTCTTAAAAACATTCTATACCTATCGGTAATTAAATCTTCAAATAACTGTCTTGCATAGTTGTGGCTTTCATCCAAATATTTTTCTATATTTTTTATTAAAAGGCCTTCTTCTTTAGCATAATCAAGGTCGAGCAAAATGGCTTCGCCGGTTTGGTTTGCAGCCTTCAGAGTTTCAAGTCTTGTTGTAATTGAGCCTTTTTCTGTTTTGGATATAAATCCCACACTGATATTAGAATATTTTTCCGGCACGGTGCTTGGCATGTGAAGCTTGAGATTGAAGAACCTGTCTAACGGGACTACGCCTTCTTCCCGTGTAAATGGGACAATGTTTACATATCTAAAACCTGTTCTGTTGAGCAAATTTATTTTTGGATAAGCCTTTCTGAATTCTTTAATGAGTTTTAAGACTTCTTTTTTAAAAACAGTAAAGCCGGGATATCTGCGACAATAATATGAGAACCTGTTAAGAGACAACATTATTCCGGCATTACGATCTTTGTTCTCAAAACGATATGGCTCAAGGGCGGCAAACCCGTCTTTTTTTGTTGGAGGAACTAATATATTTGAAAATTCGCCGCGAACCAAATCAAAAAATAAATCTCTTTTACACTCAACCGCCGGCTCTCCGGGAAATCTTATTTCAAAAATAACTTCTACAAGAGGCGAGTTGGGATATATTTCAAATTTCACTTTTTTTGACAAAGCAACCCTCTAAGTAGGACTTGTTCAATTATATCACAACCATACTGCTTTTAAAAAAATAGTGCCCATGAAATATCATAAATCTGTAACAATGTAAAGCGCTATCTGTCCTGACAAGCGAATGCCCTTTCCCAAAAATCCCGCGCCCTTCAGGAATTGCAAAAACAAACCTCAGACGATTTATCCGCCCTCAAGCAATCAATTCTTCATCAGGCATTTTGCGGGATGATGTAAATGACGCTCTGAAAAAACTACCTTTTTAAGAATTGTCATGCCCGAATGTTTCTATTGGGCATCCACTGTCTTTATGTGTTGTTTAAGACGCTGGATTCCCGCTAAAAGTTTGCGGGAATGACAGTAAAAAAAAGGCGACCTATCTATTTTTAAACTGAAGAATTGCCCTTCATGGCTTACTGCCTTGTTATTGCCTGCTTCTCTTCTTCACAAACCTTTCCAAAGAATAGATTACATCCCCTGTATCGAGGTTTCCTTTCACCCCTTTTTCAAGAAGAAGTTCCAGTGTTTCTATCTGAGTAAGGCCAATAAGCCTTGACGCCTCAGCGAGGGAAAGCTTCCCGAACCTGTACATATTAGCCACATAGGTTTCATACCCTATCATTAACAACTTCCTGATAGCGGTGGACTCCTCAACCTTCTCTTCTTTCTCCACCATCTCAATTGCGCTCATCAATTCATCAGGCATCCTGAAGTTTCATGGTTTTCACTTCGACACAATCTCTTTCACCGCTTTTTCCTCATCAGTTCTTGTCCTGATATCTTCGTCCAGTCTCTTTTCAAGCAGCACATTAAGAATCCGGCTGTAAATAGGGCCTTCCGGTATGTCTAATCTCTTAAGGTCATCTCCATTAAGAAGCGTCTTGCAATCTTTTAAATGGGTTATAAAATTGGAGATAGTCTTTTTTGTATTATCAGACTTTGCCTTTGCCATTATATACAGGATATTCTCCATCGGGACAGGTTTCAGAAGCTTATAAACCTCGCTGTTTTTTAACCCCTTTTTCATCTGCAGCATGTTTAACGCCTTTATTGCTGCGCCCCTTGCCTCCAGTATATTCACCCGGTGCTTGCCGGCAATAACAAACCTTTTCTCCATCTCCAGGGCATCGTCATCCTTTAACTGGTCTATAACGGCAAGAAACAATACCAGCCATTCCTCAACTCGTTCTTCCATGTAGAGGAGTTTATACCATGCAAGCACATCCCTTGCCCTTTCCAGAAGCAGCATCTCTTCCTTATTAAGGTTGATGTCAGGATGGATGTATTTAATCAGGTCAAATTCCTTAATACGGTCAATAGCGCGGAGGAAGTTTTCTTCTTCAAGTATAGCCCTTATTTCATTTAAAAGCCTCTCACCGCTTATCCTTTGCAGGAGATTTAACTTAACCGCATTTTTTATAAGACCCTGTGTATGCTTGCCCATTGTAAAGCCGTATCGCTGTTCAAATCTGATGGCCCTGAAAACCCTTGTGGGATCTTCAACAAAGCTTAAGTTGTGCAACACCCTGATGGCCTTATCCTTTATATCCCTCTGGGCGCCGAAAAAGTCTATAAGTTCGCCGAAATTTTTTTGATTTAGCGCTACAGCAAGGGTATTGATGGTAAAATCCCTTCTGTATAAATCAAGCTTTAAAGATGATAATTCAACGGTCGGCAATGCCCCCGGCCTTTCATAAAATTCAAGCCTTGCAGTTGCTATGTCAATCTTAAATCCATCGGGAAATATGACAACCGCCGTTCCAAACCTCTCATGGCTTTTTATCCTGCACCCGAACCTCTTTGCAAATGCGCCGGCAAATGCAATGCCGTCGCCTTCTGTAACTATGTCAATATCCAGATTTGCGTATCTTAAGATTAAATCCCTCACAAAACCGCCGACAGCGTACGCCCTGTATTCAAGCTCATCAGCCGCCTTGCCTATATTTTTTAAAATATCCACTATCTTTGCCGGCAGCCTTTCCTCCATGAGTCTTGTGACTGCCTTATGTCTCCTGAGAGGCGCCTCTTCCGCCGGAAAAGGTTCTATCTTGAGTTCCTCATGAAGCAGCCTCAAAAGGTCTGTGCGGGTTATAATGCCCACAATCCTCCCATTGTCTGTCACAGGGAGCAGTCTTTGGTGATGTCCGATAATTGCATCTTGAACATCTGACATGGAAGCCGATGGGGCGACTATTTCAAATTCAGGGCTCATATATTCCTTTACAGACACATCCTTTAAGCCGTGGTAGATGGCCTTTTCAACCACCTGCCTTGTTATAATCCCGAGGACGCTTTGTCCCCTGACAACAGGTATTGCATTTATACCATATCTGATAAGTATATCCTTGGAATCCATTATAGACGCATCCTCTGAAAGGGTGACAGGCGGGCTGGACATAATATCCCTTGCAAATCTTTTTGGCGTAATCCTGTCTTTTAAAACTGCTGTAAGTTTCTCTCTGGCCTGAATTATTGTAATGTCCTTTAATGTAGCGGATGCAGCAGTCGGATGACCACCGCCGCCAAGTATCTGCGCAATCTCGCCCGCATTTACCTCTTTTATCCTACTCCTTGCGATAAGGTGGATTCTATCCTCCATGCTGATAAGGGCAAAGAGGCAGTTGATATTTTCAATATCCTTGAGCCTGTGAACCAGAACAGCCATATCCCCCATATATTTATCAGCAGACGCCTCTGCAATCACCACATCTATGCCGTCAAAAGAATAGGTGGTTGCTGACTTAAGAAGGTCGTTCAAGAGAGAGACCTGCTCTGCTGTAAGCTCTTTGGTAATCATATCTGACACAATATTCAGGATTGCGCCTTTGGATAACAAGAATGCCGCCGCCTCATAATCCTCTACAGTGGTGGATGAGAATGTCAGAGACCCTGTATCTTCATATATGCCAAGCATAAGCACTGTGGCCTCTTCAGACGTAAGCGGTATCCCCTTTTCTTTGATTATGCGGACGAGGATGGTGGTTGTGGCGCCGTAAGGCTGGGTTACTTCAACGGAGCCGTGTATGTCATCAGGGGATTTTGGATGGTGGTCATAGATGTGAATATCAAGGCCGGGCTTGTTTATAATCTCCGCAAACTTGCCAATCCTTGCAGCCTGTCTTATATCAACCAGGATGAGATTTGTAATTTCACCCATTTTAATATTTTTTATCTTCTCTATGTCAAAGAGATGGAATGTGGACTTTTCAAAGAAATCCCTTAAATTCTTTTCAAGCGAGCCAGGGAAGGTAAGAACTGCGTCAGGATAAAGCTTTTTTGCGGCAAGCATGGATGCAAGCGTGTCAAAATCCGCATTAACATGGGATGTGATAACCTGCATGAAAAGATGCTAACATATGGCTAAGGGATTGACAAGTGCGCATGCCTTTAATGTAAAGCCAAAATAGAAATGTCCTATTCTTACCAAAATAGAAATGTCCTGTTTTATGTATCAGCCTCCCTCAATTCTTTTTTGTTTATATCTTTATATCTGTCAGCATGTTTACTGTAGTTCAATCTCCTCCATGGAT
>JAUYHF010000032.1 GCA_030690165.1 Deltaproteobacteria bacterium
ATCCATGGAGGAGATTGAACTACAGTAAACATGCTGACAGATATAAAGATATAAACAAAAAAGAATTGAGGGAGGCTGATACATAAAACAGGACATTTCTATTTTGGTAAGAATAGGACATTTCTATTTTGGCTTTACAGATGATAATTTTCTTGATGACTTTTCCCATCTTTTCTGATAAGTTTTTTCTACGGCTATAATCATCTTTCTGGCGTGGCTGCTGGCATTTTAGGGATTGAGGTCTGTTGCTCAAACTTATTTCAGATAAAGAAAAAGGATAAAACATGCTAAAACTCTACGACACAACTTTGAGGGACGGCACACAGGCAGAGGATATAAATTTCTCTGTTGAGGATAAGGTGCGGATTGCCCAAAAATTAGATGAGCTTGGCATCCACTATATTGAAGGGGGATGGCCCGGCTCGAATCCCAGGGATATACAGTTTTTCAAAGAGATGAAGTCTGTGAAGCTCGTCTCTGCCATGCTTGTTGCATTCGGAAGCACGAGGAGGGCAGGGACAAAGGCAAAGGACGACGCCAATATAAAGGCGCTTTTAAAGGCAGGCGCCGGCGCTATAACTCTTTTTGGAAAAAGCTGGGACCTGCATGTGAAAGAGGCCTTAAAGATAACTCCCGATGAGAACCTTGATCTCATATACGATTCCCTTGCCTATCTGAAAGAGAGGGTGGAGGAGCTATTTTACGATGCCGAGCATTTCTTTGACGGATACAAGGCAAACCCTGAATATGCCCTGAAAACCCTCAAGGCTGCGCAGGAGGGCGGCGCAGACTGTATTGTTTTGTGCGACACAAACGGCGGCACTTTGCCTGATGAACTGGTGGAGATATTCAGGGATGTGAAGCGCCATATAAATGCGCCCCTTGGCATCCATGCGCATAATGATTCAGAGACTGCTGTTGCAAATTCCATTCTTGCAGTAAAGGAAGGGGCTGTGCAGGTGCATGGCACAATAAACGGATTCGGCGAGAGGTGCGGAAATGCCAATCTCTGCTCCATTATCCCGAATCTTAAATTAAAGATGGGCATAGACTGCATAGACTCTGAGCAATTGAGAAGGATCAGGGAGACGGCGAGGTTTGTCTATGAGATGGCAAATCTGCCTCATAATAAGCATCAGGCTTATGTGGGCGACAGCGCCTTTGCGCACAAGGCCGGCGTGCATGTAAGCGCGGTATCGAGAAAGGCAGAGACATACGAGCATATAAAGCCAGAGCTTGTCGGCAACCACCAGAGGGTTTTAATATCTGACCTTTCAGGCAGGGCTAATATCCTGTATAAGGCGCAGGAATTCGGCATTGACATAAAGAGCAAAGACCCCATTGTCCAGAATATACTAAAAACCCTTAAAGAACTTGAGCATCAGGGCTTCCAGTATGAAGGCGCAGAGGCGTCATTTGAGCTGCTCATCCATAAGGCAATGAAGGTACGGAAACGTTATTTCAGGCTCCTCGGTTTCAGAGTGATTGATGAAAAGAAGAAAGAGGGCGAGCCGCCTCATACAGAGGCCACAATAAAACTTGAAGTGGACGGCAAGGTTGAGCATACAGCAAGCGAAGGCAATGGCCCTGTGAATGCCCTTGATAATGCGCTCAGAAAGGCTCTGGAGAAGTTTTATCCCGGGATCAAGGATGTGGAACTCCTTGACTTCAAGGTCAGGGTTCTGAGGGCAGGGGAGGGGACTGCGGCATCTGTAAGGGTTTTGGTGGAGTCAGGCGACGGAAAGGAAAAATGGGGGACTGTTGGCGTATCCGAAAATGTGATTGAGGCAAGCTGGCAGGCGCTTGTTGACAGCCTTGAATATAAACTCTATAAAGATGAAAAGTGAAGCCTCAAACGAGGAAAGAAGAGGGGCTAATACAACCCCCCTCCTTGTAATAGCCGTATTCCTTGTGGTGATTTATTTTACGAGAGGGTTTTATATACCTGACAATCCAGCGCCAGCCGCTTCTACCCCTCCTGTTGAAAAAACCGTCTTTGAAATAGAGGATTCTTCCGGCTTCAGCAAGGTCTATACATCTCCGAAAGATATATCACCTAAAGATGCAATGGCAATGGCCGGCGAACCCCCCTTTACTAAAGGGAAAATGGAGTTAAGGTATGCTGATACTATAATTAAAACCGGCTCAAAGATTACGATAAACAAAGATGGTTCAGCCCAAATAGGTCAGATGAGCGGAGAAAAGCATATTGTTTTTTCCATTCCTCTGGATATAAACAGGGCCACTATACAGGACTTTGAGGCGCTCCCCGGCATTGGCCCAAAACTTGCCCTGGAGATTGTGGAGACAAGAGAAAAGTTTGGAGATTTTAAAACAATTGACGACCTCAAAAAAGTAAAAGGGATAGGTGATAAGAAGTTCAGAAAGATAAGGGATAAACTAATTTCTTAACTTACCCATCACCCGCCCAAGGGTAATGTCAATTATTATGTGTCAGTAAGAAAGGGGTATTAGTTCCCTCCTTTTTGTTTTCATAGGTAAATACAGCATACAGTATTCTTTCCATACTCGTTCTGTCGCTGAACACACCCATAGGTCTTGTCCTTCTCC
>JAUYHF010000033.1 GCA_030690165.1 Deltaproteobacteria bacterium
ATCCATGGAGGAGATTGAACTACAGTAAACATGCTGACAGATATAAAGATATAAACAAAAAAGAATTGAGGGAGGCTGATACATAAAACAGGACATTTCTATTTTGGTAAGAATAGGACATTTCTATTTTGGCTTTACAGAGCCATAAATTTTTCTTGAATTTTGGGGAAATAAGCGTTAGTATACTGTATACAATATCAAAAAAGGATTAAAGGTTAGAGGTAAATAACGAAAGGAGGTAATTAAAAGTGGCGTTAAAGATTACTGAGGATTGTGTTGCATGCGGAGTATGCTTGCCGGAGTGTCCGGTCAATGCTATCAGCGAGGGGGATATCTATGTTATAGACCCTGCAACATGCGTAGAGTGCAAGGGGTATTATGATGAGCCGAAGTGCGCAGAGGTTTGTCCTGTTGACTGCTGTGTGCCGGCATAATTATGGGTTTTAGGGATTGAGGGTTAGGGGATAGCCCTGACCCTCGAACCCTGCTTTGGAGAAAACAATAAGATGAAAGACTTCGCAATATTCTGGGGTTGTACAATACCAGCCCGTTTTCCATTTCTTGAAAAATCAACGCGGATGGTTCTGGAGGGTTTTGATCTGCCCTACAGAGACCTCGACGGCTTTACATGCTGTCCTGAGAAATCGCTTGTAAATAATGTTGATCACGGCCTGTGGGTTCTTACTGCCGCAAGGAATATCGCGCTTCTGGATAAGGCGCAGGTTGACCTTGTAAGCCCGTGCACAGGCTGCGCATCCAATCTTGCGACAGTTAATTCAGAGCTTCATATGAATCATAAAGAGAAAGAGAGGGTTAACAACATATTGAAAGAGGTCGGCCTGGAATTTAAAGGCAAAAGCAAGCTCCGTCATCTTGTGCCGTTTTTTCATGACGAGGTCGGCATTCCAAAGATAAAGAATAAGATTATAAAGCCCTTTAATGGGATGAGGATTGCAATACATTATGGCTGCCACATGATACGGCCGAGTCATGCCTTGAAAAACGACGACCCGCTCGACCCGAAAAAGTTTGACAACCTCATAAGGGCAATGGGCGCAGAGAGCGTCCAATATATGACAAAGCTTATGTGCTGCGGTCAGGGACTTGACAGGGTTGACCAGCATGAAAATGCCCTGCATTTTGCAAGGATAAAACTTAAAGAACTTAAGGCTATGAATGTTGACGCAATGGCGCTTTGCTGTCCTTCCTGCTATCTCCAGTTTGACAATAACCAGTTCCTGATGGAAAAGGAAGGAGAAAAATTCGGCATACCGATACTCTATTTTTCGGAGCTTATGGGGCTTGCAATGGGATATAAGCCTGAAGAGTTAGGCCTCGATTCCCACAGGGTTGATGTAAACGGTTTCATGGAGAAGCTGGAGAGGCTTAACAGTGAGCTAATCAAGACAGAAGAAATCACAAAGGCAATGGAGGCAGGCTTTGGAATCGCTCAATCTTAAATTATTGGAGGTGTGCTCAAGATGCGGCGCATGTTATCATATATGCCCGTCGTGCATTAATCTGCCCGATTACGACCCAAGGGCTGTTATAAAAGATATACTGGCCGGCAAGTATGAAAAATGGCTGAATCACAAATCCATCTGGCAATGTCTTGAATGCCACCACTGCCTTGAGATATGTTTTCAGCACTACGGTTTTGAAAATGCAATGGCCGCTATGAGAACAGTTGCGTCAAAGAAAGGCATTACACCGCCTCAGGTAAAGAGAGGGTGGGACATGTTTATAAAAACGGGCAGACTCGGCGAGCCAATGGCATCGGCAAGAAAGAAGCTGAATCTGCCGGAGGCCGCAAAGAGCGGGGCAGAGGATTTTAAGAAGATGGTGAAAATATACCAGGAGGAAAAAACAGCAGGCAGTAAGGAGTAGGACTGCTTACTGAAATATTATATGAGCTACGATTTTCAGAAAGACATATCAGGCTGCGGCCTTGTCGGCATTATAAATAAGGACGGCAAGAGGATTGACGGCAGTTACATAAAAAAATCGCTCTGCCTTATGAACGACAGGGGAAACGGGCTTGGCGCAGGATATGCGGCATACGGCATATATCCAAAATATAAAGACCTGTATGCGTTTCATATAATGTATGACGAGCCGTCGGCAAAGACCATTGCCGAGGAGTATCTTAAAATCAACTATCACATTGAGAAAAAGGAAGAGATGCCGACCGCGCCTGTGGAAGGGATTACAATACACCCCATCCTGTGGAGGTATTTTGTAAAACCTCTCGCTCAAAAGGCAGAGAGGGAGATGGCAGACCTTTCCGACGACGATTTTGTTGTGCGGACCGTAATGAAGATAAACTCCGAGATAGAAGGCGCATATATATTCTCGAGCGGCAAAAACATGGGGGCGTTCAAGGGTGTTGGCATGCCTTCGGCCATTGCCAGATTTTTCAGGCTTGAAGAGTATGAAGGTTATATATGGACAGGCCACACGAGATTCCCTACAAACACGCCTGGCTGGTGGGGCGGCGCTCATCCGTTTACGCTCCTTGACTGGTCAATCGTGCACAACGGTGAAATATCGTCATACGGCATAAACAAAAGATACCTTGAGATGTACGGGTATAAGCTGACCCTTTTGACTGATACAGAGGTTGTTGCATATCTCTTTGATTTGCTTGTAAGGAGGCACGGCCTGGATATACCTACTGCATGCACTGCCCTTGCAGCGCCTTTCTGGAAAAATATTGACGATATGGATGGAGATAAAAGAGATGCAATAACTGCGATTAGAATGGTATACGGCAGCGCCTTGATGAACGGCCCATTTTCTATCTTATTCGGACACAGCAAAGGTCTCGTCGGATTAAATGACAGGATTAAATTAAGGCCCCTTGTCGCGGCAATAAAAGGAAAGACTGTTTATATGGCGAGTGAGGAATCTTCAATAAGGGAAATTTGTCCAAGCCCTGATAAGGTCTGGGCGCCGCGGGCAGGGGAGCCTGTGATTGCGGAATTGGAGGCGTAAATGTTTAAGAGTCTTGCAGTGCCGGAATTTCTGGCTAAAATAGATAAAGTAAAATGCATAAGGTGCAAAAGGTGCATCCAGAACTGCGGCTGGGGCGTGTATTCATGGGGCGGGGATAATGTCCTTATTGATACATTCAAATGCGTAAAATGTCTGCGGTGCTATCACTATTGCCCTGAAGAGGCGATTACAATAGAAGACAACCCTGTCCGATACAGAAACAATGCAAACTGGGGTTTTTACAATATAAGAAATATCAAAAAGCAGGCAGAGACAGGCGGCGTCCTGCTGACAGGCATGGGGAGCGATATGCCATATCCTGTGCTCTTTGACAGTCTCCTGATAGACGCATGTCAGGTTACAAATCCGTCCATTGACCCGCTGAGAGAGCCGATGGAGCTAAGGACATACCTCGGCAAAAAGCCTGCAAGGCTTGAATTTGAAAAAGGCCCTGACGGCAAATCAAAACTCAAGACAAAGATGCCTCCGCAGATAAAGCTGGATTTGCCGTTCATATTTGCGCCTATGTCATACGGCTCAATAAGCTTGAATGCGCAAAAGACCCTTGCCATAGCCGCAAAAGAACTTGGCATTGTAATGAATACCGGAGAGGGTGGGCTGCATGAGGAGATTTACCCCTATCGCAGCAATATAATAGTTCAGGTGGCATCAGGCAGATTCGGCGTAAATCCCGATTACTTAAATGCCGGGGTCGCTGTTGAAATAAAGATCGGCCAGGGCGCAAAGCCTGGAATAGGCGGACACCTCCCCGGAGAAAAGATACCCCTTGATATTGCTAAAACGAGAATGATACCTGTCGGCACAGATGCGCTTTCGCCGGCCCCGCAGCATGACATCTATTCCATAGAGGATTTAAAACAGCTCATATACGCTATAAAAGAGGCGACAAATTACACAAAGCCTGTTTCAGTAAAGATTGCGGCTGTGCACAATGTTGCCGCGATTGCGTCAGGCATTGTGAGGGCAGGCGCGGATATTGTTTATATAGACGGGTTCAGGGGCGGCACAGGCGCGGCGCCTTCTACTATAAGAGACCATCTCGGCATTCCGATAGAATATGCTATTGCCGCTGTTGATGAAAGGTTAAGGCAGGAAGGCATAAGGAACGAGGCCTCTATCATAGCCGCGGGCGGCATACGGAGCAGCGCGGATGCTGCCAAGGCGATTGCGCTTGGCGCTGATGCTGTTGCGCTGGGCACTTCCGCGCTTGTAACTATGGGCTGCACTGTCTGCGGCAAGTGCTATACAGGCAACTGCTCATGGGGTATAACAACACAGAGGCCTGAGCTTACAGTAAGGCTTAACCCTGAAATATTTGCAGAACGGCTTATAAATCTAATCCACGCATGGACACATGAACTGAAGGAGATACTCGGCGCGCTTGGCATAAATGCGGTAGAGAGCCTGAGGGGCAGCAGGGAAAGACTGCGCGGCGTCGGCATGGATGCACAGACGTTGGATATACTTGGTATAAAACCGGCGGGAAGGTAAAATAAAAATTCAAAATGCAAAGTGCAAAATGCAAAATTTGAAAAAGTCTTTTTAATTTGCAATTTACAATTTTCACTTTGCAATGGAGCGATGCGACATGCTTACCATAGACGCAAAAGGGGTTTACTACAGAGAGTTGAACAGCAAGGTTCGGGATGCTGTTTCCAAAGGCGAGAAGGAGATACTCCTCAAGAATGTCAACGGCCAGTATTATATCGGAGACGGCCTGCAGGGCGATGCAAAAATCACTATTGAGGGCGTGCCGGGCAATGACCTTGCCGCATTTATGGACGGTCCTACAATTATTATAAAGGCCAATGCGCAGGATAATATCAGCAACACTATGAACAGCGGAAAGGTTATCGTCCACGGCAATGCAGGCGATGTCCTGGGATACGGCATGAGGGGAGGGAAGCTTCACATCAAAGGCGATGTCGGCTACAGGGTCGGCATCCACATGAAGGGATATAAAAAGCAGATGCCGGTTATTATTGCAGGAGGCAAGGCAGGGGATTTTTTTGGCGAATATATGGCAGGCGGAATTTTAATCCTGCTTGGTCTTGACAGCAATGATAAAAGGCCGTTGGTAGGCGACTATCTTGGCACGGGTATGCACGGCGGGATGATATTTATAAGAGGCGCTGTTGACAAGAAACTGTGCGGGGCGGAAGTAGGGGTAATGGATTTAAACGAAGAGGATATCAAACTCCTTACAGACTATTTGAAAGATTACTGCAATGATTTCGGCCTTAAATTAGATGAGGTTATGAAGACCCCTTTCAAAAAACTTATTCCCGCATCACTTCGGCCATACGGAAACCTTTACGCATATTAAAAGGCGCCGGGCTTGAGGTTAATAAGAAAGAGTATCTGACCTGCGCTTTCAGGACTTAAAAGCAAAAGTGGCTTAAAAATCTTTAGATGCCTGGTTATATCAGGTCTTTTTGTTAAATTGTCTACAGAGAACGACAGATATTCCTCGGCCGCCAGATCACGCCACCGCAAGAGTTCCTTTCTGAAACCCCTCCGGGAATTCGCCGCTACCGTGAGGTCTGTTAAATAAAGTATCCTTTCGTAACAGAGTTTTAAACCTTCTTTATCCAGAGGAGAAAATAATCTCTTTGCCCTGTTCATCTCATTCGCTATCATGAGTATCTGCTGCACGGGTGGAAAAGACGACCATCTCTCTTGTGTAAGCGTAGAATGCTGAGCCATTTATAAAGCTTCTCCCTTTCCTATGAAATCAAAGGTTATCTCTTTAATCTTTTCCCGCAAATCCTCGTTTACGATTTCCATGCTGTTGTTTCCCCCCCCATATCCTTGAAGCCTTCGTCAACAAGCCTTTTCAATTCATCTTTATCTATTTTTGTAGTTATTAGTTTTATGTCAGACATAAAAATATGAGGAATGTCCCGTTCCACCTTTCTCCACTTATTTTATTACGGATATATCTCACGCCAGTTAATAATGGGGACATAGCGTTCAGAGGCTATAAAAACCCGCTCCAGGACAGGATCGGGCACCGTGGGGCCGGCCCAGACAGGATCGCTCGGCGTGGTAGATGGACTGCTCAGGGTGGACCATGCGGCGCTACCGCCGGTCAAGTGCATCTCCCGGATATCATCTGATCCTGCCGCGCTGTCTTCGTAAACTGCGGTAAGCACTGTCCTGCTTTGAGGAAGCGCCAGAAGCTGCACTAAAGCAGTATCATCTCCTACAGTAGTTGGGGCACCCCAGCTATTGGTAGCGGAATCCCACTGTTTTCTTGAAACATTTGCAGCATTTCCCCACACAAGCCATGCTTTCCCGGCATTTGCAGGATGGGTTTCAAACACTATGTCAAAGTTCCTGCTATCAGTATCTTCAGTGGTGCCATCATGCTCAGGATGCTGAGCAACTGTGTCCCATGCAATGCCGTTCCAGAGGCGCGTATTTAAGTCGCGGCCGTTGTCTTGAACCCCGACCATCAGTTGATTAGAACCAGGAGTAGGATTGGGCACCAATCTTATCCAATTCGCGACATCGGCCATTGTGCCAATCACAAGATCTGTACGCACTGGGTCTAATGTGACTGTAGCGCTATCCCAAATACGATACGGTAGTCTTTGGTTACCACCTCCTCGATCGTCGTCGCCCCAGATAAACATGGCTCTTCCCGATGTTTGCTCATAGGCCACATCGATAATCTTTGGGAAATCGTTCATGTTAGGGACGTTAGTATCGTTAACGGCGGTCGTGGTATCCCATGCTCCGGGAGCACCCATGTCATTCCATGCTGCCCCGGTCCAATACCGAGCATAGACGTCTGTATTGTTCTTAAGCGTAATCATGGCAATCTCATCGTTTTGAGGATTAGGCGCGAGTTCGATCCAAATCGGTCTCGCGCCAGCAATGGGTATATCCGCGGCAGCCGACCAAGGCGGTGTGCCATTCCAGATACGATAACTGGGGTTACCGTCACCATCGTTGTAGACCACGATTGCGCGGTCACTGGTGGTTTCATATTCAATATCAAAACCGCGATACAGGGAGTCGCCACCGCCAACGGTAAACAATAGCAGTGGGGCGCCCCATGTCTGTGTATTTCCATTCCATACTTGCACATTTATTGCACCGGTTGACGATAATGTCCCGAGAATTGCCTCATTGCGGGTTCTGGAGAACTTAAGAACCAAATATCGGATAGTAGATGGTACAGCGGTAGCGTTGCGTTCCGGTCCCCAGTTGGTCCCGTCCCACCGCCGGTAGTACACATTACCGTCAATGTTTGCCTTTGCATATACCATCATTGCCCCGGGCATCTGAATCCCTTTTTCAACAATGCGCTGGGCAGAACTATTGGTAACGGTGCCGGTGGAGCGGACAAGGCACTCTTCCTGCGCCGTATTAACGCCTGCGCCGGCATTGTGGAGAACAGCGGTGCTGCCTGCAACGCCACGTTGCGCTCCGGTAAAACAGGCAGGCGATGCAAACGGGGCGCAGGTTGTGGATGTTGCCGCATAGTTTATGTCTTCATTCTCTATTCTTATACGGCCGTGGCTGGCATAGCCTGCTGTGGAATTTACAGGGATTACCGTATCCGCGGCCGTAATATTGGCATCCAGGAGAACATTCATGGTGTGCAGGGTTGGGGCTGTTGTAAAACTACCGGCGCCTAATGAATTGGTATAGACAAGGGATGCGCATGGTGTGTTGTTTTTGACAAATTCGGTAAGCGCCTTTTCAATACCGCCTTCCGCGATATTGAACGCCTGCTCAGACTGGAGCTGGTTTATGGAAATATCGCTGCCTGTTGTAACCAGCGACACAAGCGCCGCGCCCATTACAGCAAGTATGAGCATGATGGCTATGACGGCGATTATGGATGCGCCTTTTTGATTTGAGATAATATCTATTTTTTCAGCCATTCTATCTCTACTATCCACCTTCATCCCCTTTGCATATAGTGCCAGGCTTTAGTTTTTTGAGTATAACTTATCGTAAAAAGCATGTCAATCTTACCCAGGTTCAGCTTTGCAAAAAGATTATCCTTGAATGGACAGCAGTTCTTCTTGTAGAATGCATTCTGTGGCAAATATGGATTAGGGGGGATATATGTCCAGAAAGGCGCAGATAATCAGAAAAACAAAAGAAACAGATATAACCCTTTCTTTAAATCTGGATGGCAATGGCGCGTATAATATTCATACATCCATCCCTTTCCTTGACCACATGCTGTCGCTGTTTGCAAGGCATGGGCTGTTTGATTTAAAGATAAAGGCAAAGGGAGACATTGAAATAGACTATCACCATACAGTTGAGGATGTCGGGATATGTCTCGGCGATGCCTTGAAAAAGGCGCTTGGCAGCAAGGCTGGCATTAAAAGGTATGGCAATGCCACAGTGCCTATGGATGAGGCCATTGCGTCAGCGGCAATTGATGTCAGCGACAGGCCTTATCTGGTTTATAAATTGACATTGCCTAAAAAGAGCAGGATAAAAAACTTTAATGCAGACCTTGTGGAGGATTTTCTTCAGGCCGTTGTTTCAAGAAGCGGGATTACCCTGCATGTCTCTTCGGCCTATGGAAGAAATATCCATCATATAATAGAGGCTGTGTTCAAGGCATTTGGCAGGGCTTTGAAAGAGGCCGTAAGCATAGACCCAAGGATAAAGGGTGTAATGTCAACGAAGGGAAGGCTGTGAGTGATTGCCATAATTGATTATGACATGGGAAATCTGAGGAGCGTTCAGAAGGGTTTTGAAAGGGTTGGACACAACTGCATTATTACAAGAAACCCGGAGGAAATTTCCAATGCAAGCCATGTGGTTCTGCCCGGGGTCGGCGCATTTAAGAATTGTATGGACAACCTCAGGAATTACGGCCTTATTGAACCCATATTAAATGCCATAAAATCAGGCAGGCCCTTTTTGGGCATATGCCTCGGTCTTCAGCTTCTATTTTCGGAAAGTGAAGAGTTTGGAAAACACAAAGGGCTTGATGTTATTAAGGGCAAGGTGGTAAGATTTCCATCCGAATCCCATGCCCATCTTAAGATCCCCCATATGGGCTGGAATGACATAAAAATAAAGAATAGGCCGGCTGTCCTGAAAGACATTCCGGACGGCTCTTACCTCTACTTTGTCCATTCATACTATGTTGCGCCTGAGGATGCAGATGTTATAGCAACGACAACTTTCTACGGGATAGACTTTGCAAGCAGTATCTGGAAAGACAATATATTTGCATGCCAGTTTCACCCTGAAAAGAGCCAGAAGACAGGGCTTAAGATATTAAAAAATTTCGGCGACATGAAAGGATAAACTTTATGATAATCATCCCGGCCATAGACATAAAAAATGGCAAATGCGTCCGTCTCACGCAGGGGAGGATGGATGCAGAAACAGTATATTCTGAAAACCCTGTTGAAATAGCAAAGAGGTGGGAGGACTGCGGCGCAAAACTGATCCACCTTGTTGACCTTGATGGCGCAATTGAAGGGGCGCCGAAGAATATGGACATTATAAAAAAGATAATAAGCGCTATAAAAACACCTGTTGAGATTGGCGGCGGAATCAGGGACGCAGGCATTATTAAAGACTATCTCGGCATTAAAGGCGTAAGGCGTGTAATCATAGGGACAGTGGCTGAGGAAAACCCTGAGTTTGTGGAAAAGGCATGCAGGGAGTTTCCCGGAGGCATAGCAGCAGGGATAGATGCTGTAGATGGCATGGTTGCAACGCGCGGCTGGGTAAAGGTTACTAAGGAGAAGGCAACTAATCTGGCAAAAAAGCTTGAGGGGCTTGGAGTATCATGCATAATTTATACAGACATATCAAGGGATGGAATGCTCACAGGCCCGAATGTGAAGGCCACAAAAGAGATGGCGCATGCAGTAAATATACCGGTGATTGCGTCCGGCGGCATGAGCTCTGTTAAGGATATAGAGGGTTTTAAAGGTATGAAACTGGAAGGAATAATAATCGGCAAGGCCCTTTATACAGGGGATATAGATTTAAAAGAGGCGATAGAAACAGCTGAAATGCTCAATCTCTGACGGAGTATGCAGGAAAAGGGTGAGACAGCAGATTTTGACGTGGGGGTTTTACTGTCTCTCTTGCGCAGGATGAGGCATATCCATTCCCCTCTACTATAAGTCTTGAAGGGCTTGAAACCCAGCCGCTTATATACAACCTCAACCTCCCTGACCCTATCTTTTAATACTCCGGACAGTATCAAAAATCCATTATCCATTATCCTTGCCTTAAGATGGCCGGCAATCTTTATGAGCTCTTCAGCAATTATATTTGCAAAGATTATAGAAAATCTATTTTTAATCTTTTCCAAAGGTTTGCCGGTTAGTTTGACGATACTGCTTACCTTGTTCAATCTGATATTTTTCTTTGCAACCTTTATGGCCTCCGGATCTATGTCAAGGCCAACCGCATTTTCCGCTCCGAGTTTTGCAGCGGCTATGGCAAGGATTCCAGAGCCTGTTCCAACATCAAGAACGCTATTCCCTTTGATAGCATTGGCGAGTTTGACGACTGCCTTGAGACACATCATGGTTGATGCGTGAGAGCCTGTGCCAAATGCCATTCCCGGGTCTATCTCTATAATTATCCTCCCCGGCTTCCTCTCAACTTTTTTCCATGTTGGCTTTATGATTAAGCTGTTGGAGACCCTGATTGGCTTTATATGCTCCTTCCATTTACTAAGCCAATCCATGTTTTCAAAGAAGCTCCCTTTATATGTCCACCCGAATTTTTTAAGGCTTTTCTTTAACAAAATCCTATTTTTGTTAAGAGATAAATCTGCCGGGATATATGCCTTTATGATCTTTTTATCTTCCTGTCCCTCTTCCAGCACGGCAGGGCTTCCGGCCTCTATTAACAGGCCTGTTATTGATTCTGCCGCCTTTGCAGGACCGATGGCTGTTATTTCAAACCATTTTTTTATCATCTCGCTACCCAACTATCTGCCTTGCAGCGCCTTTATCATTTCATCATGAATCAAACAATTACTTGCCAGAGTTTCGCCTGAATAGAGGGAAAATTCTTTGCCGTTAAAGCCTGTTACCATGCCACCGGCCTCTTTAATTATAAGCCATGCCGCAGCAGTATCCCACGGTTTCAGCTTCATCTCCCAGAAACCGTCAATCCTTCCGCAGGCAACATAACACATATCCAGCGCGGCCGAGCCTGCCCTTCTTATGGCCTGAGCCCTTACGGCGAAATTTGCAAAATGGGCGATGTTATTGTCCCGGGATGTCCTGATATCGTACGGAAACCCGGTTGCAAGAAGGCTTTTTGTAAGCTCTTTAATATCGGACACCTTTATCTTTTTGTTGTTGAGATATGCCCCTTTGTTTTTTTCTGCTGTAAACAATTCATTTAGCATTGGATTGTAAACAGCGCCAAGGATTATTCCTTCCCCGCTTTTTTCTAACGCAATAGATACGCAAAAAACAGGAAATCCGTGTGAATAGTTTGTGGTGCCGTCCAACGGGTCAATTATCCAACGGTATCCTGAATCGGATTTTTGCTCCAGGCTCTCCTCTGTCAGTATCCCATGCTCAGGAAACTTATTTTTAATTATTTTCATTATCAGGTCCTCTGCCTTCCTGTCCATCTCTGTTACAATATCTATCGCGCCCTTGAATTCAATGCGATGCGCATTGCCGATATTTTTTTTAAGAATGGCTCCGGCGCTTTTAGCAGCGGTAATGGCTGTTTTTTTAAATGTGTTTGTCATAATTGGCTGCACTTTGAGAAGATAAGCGGTTAATAGGTTTAGAAGCGTATAGCCTACATCTCTAATATAAGCGGAAGTATAATTGGTTTTCTTTCCAGCGCCTTGTTAAAAAACCTCCTGAGGGCCTTTCTTATCTCTTCCTTAACCTCAAGCCAATCGGTCTTTGCCTCTGTATTTATATTGCCAAGCGCCCCCAGGACTACATTTTTAGCGTCCTCAAGAAGTTCGGCAGACTCCTGCTCAAATATAAGCCCCCTTGTGATTATGTCCGGGCCGTATATGACCTCCCCTGTTTTTTCATTCAACGCCAAAATAGCAATCACCAATCCATCCTGCGAAAGGTGTTTTCTGTCTTTCAACACCATGTCGCCCACATCTCCGACACCCTTGCCGTCCACAAAGACCTTTCCATACTCAACCTTTTCTCTAACAGACATACTGTCCTTTGTAATCTCCACAACATCGCCGTCTTCAGCAAGGATAATATTCTCTTTTTTTATCCCCACCTTTTCTGCAAGCTGGCTGTGTTTTACCAGATGCCTGTACTCGCCGTGTATCGGGATAAAATATTTGGGCCTGACCATATTGAGCATTATCTTGAGTTCCTCCTGGCTTGCATGGCCGGAGACATGTATCTCAGACACCTTTTCATATATAACCTCTGCCCCGCGTCTGTATAGGTGGTTCATCATGTTGGAGATTGCCTTTTCATGCCCTGGAATAAACTTAGAGGAAAGGATAACAGTGTCGCCCCTCTGAACCTTTATCTGTTTATGGTCATTCATTGCCATTCTGGTTAAAGCGCTCATCGGTTCGCCCTGGCTCCCTGTTGTCAAAAGGCAGACCCTCTGCGGCGGGAGACTGTCAATTTCTCTCAAATCAACTATAAGCCCGTCCGGTGCCTTAAGATAGCCGAGTTCCTGCGCTATTCCCACATTGCCTACCATACTCCTGCCGTTAAGCAGGACCTTTCTTCCAAATTTTTCCGCAACATCCATCACTTGCTGAACCCTGTGGATATTAGACGAAAAAGCGGCGATGATGATCCGTCCTTCACTTTTACTGAATATTTCTTCAAAGGTTGTGCCTACATCCCTCTCGGACACTGTATAGCCTTCCTTTTCCACATTCGTGGAATCAGAAAGGAGCAAGAGAGCGCCCCTTTCGCCGTATTCTGAAAATCTGGCATAATCCAGCACCTCTCCGTCAACCGGTGTCTGGTCAAGCTTAAAGTCGCCGGTGTGGATTACAACACCAACAGGGGTTGTAATTGCAAGGCCTACACCGTCGGCAATTGAATGGCTTACCCTTATGAATTCTATCTCAAACGGGCCAATAGAAACCTTTCCACGGGGCTTGACAGTCTTAAACTCTGTATCTTTATTAAGATTAAATTCCTCAAGTTTTTGCTTAATAAGACCAAGGGTAAGCGCTGTCCCATATATCGGCGCTTTTATGTCCCGCAGGACAAACGGCAGAGCGCCTGTATGGTCCTCGTGGCCGTGTGTTATAAGAAAGGCCTTAACTTTCTCTCTGTTTTTTCTAAGGTAGGATATGTCAGGAATGACTATGTCTATTCCGAGCATATAATCTTCAGGAAACATCAGGCCGCAATCTATGACAATTATAGTATCATCATATTCCATAACCATCATATTCAGGCCTATTTCGCCAAGACCGCCAAGCGGAATAATGCGGAGGGGATTTTGCATAGCTGTATTTTCCATAATGCCGGCTAACATACCACAACAGCAGTTAAGCGTCAAAAACTATCTTTTTTTCGTATTGACTTAACCTTTTTGTATATGCTAATTTTTAAAATCAAGTATACTTTTTTAAAGGCGGAGCAATGGCTGAAGATATCGTAGCAAATAATATTGAGGAATTAAAACGCCTCATCCAGAAGAAGGATGATAAGGCTGTGACCGGTTTTATCTCTCACCTTCATCAATCTGATATCGCCAAACTCCTTACAGGCCTTGAAGATGAGGAAAAGATAGCGGTCTTCGGGCTACTCCCCCCCGAAGCGGCTTCAAATGTGCTTTTGGAGGTAGATGAAAAGACAAGGGAAAAACTCATTGCGTCAATATCAAAGGCAGAACTTACAGAGATCGTGGATGAGATGGCAACTGATGATGCCGCTGATGTGATTGCAGAACTCCCGCACGAAGAGGCAAAAACAGTCCTTGAGGGCATAGGCTGGGAAGAATCCGCAGAGGTTCAAAAGCTTCTTAAATATCCTGAGGATACTGCCGGCGGTATAATGCAGACCGAGATGGTGATGGTAAGTGAGGATGCCACCATTCAGGAAACCATAGAGCAGGTGCGGACAAAAAGCGAGGGAATGTCTAATGTACATAATGTCTTTGTTGTAGATGATTCCTTACGGCTTATAGGGCTTGTCCCGCTGGAAAAGCTGATCCTTACAAGACCGCACCTGCCGATCAAAGATATCATGAATAATAAACCGGTTAAGGTGTTGGCTGAGACAGACCAGGAAGAGGTTGCCAGGATATTCCAGAAATATGACCTTGTTACCCTGCCCGTTGTAGATAAAGATGACAGGCTTCTGGGCAGAATTACCATAGATGATGTCATGGATGTTATAGAAGAAGAAATCTTTGAGGACTTTTACAAGATGGCAAGCCTCAATACGGATGAGAGAGTGCTGGACTCACCTTCAAGATCGTTTAAAATGAGGTTCCCCTGGCTCCTTATAAATCTCGCAACAGCTTTCCTTGCAGCAAGCGTTGTAAAGGTGTTTGAAAATACAATCCAGACTGTTGTTACATTGGCGGTTCTCATGCCGGTTGTCGCAGGAATGGGCGGCAATGCGGCAACCCAGACGATTACCGTGGTTGTCAGGGGGCTTGCCCTCGGAGAACTGGAATTAAAACATGCAAAGAAGGTGCTTTTAAAAGAGGTCATGGTTGGTTTTGCCAATGGCGCATTAAACGGCATAGTAGCTGCGGCTGCCGCATATTTCCTTGGTGTGAATTATATGATAGGGGTGCTCCTGTTTCTTGCCATGATTGCCAACCTTGTAATAGCAGGTTTCAGCGGAACCATTATCCCGTTGATACTTAAGTGGTATAAGGCAGACCCGGCGCTTTCAGCGACAGTCTTTGTTACCACCTGCACTGATGTAGGCGGCTTTTTCTCGTTTCTGGGGCTTGCGGCAGTGTTTATTAAATATGGATTGCTTTAACCCCCTCACCCTTCCCTCTCCCCAAAGGGGAGAGGATTAAGGTGAGGGGAAATTTTTATAATATGACCGGTCATTTTAATACAGAGGCTATTGTCTTAAACTCAATGGATTACGGAGAATCTGATAAGATAGTAACAATTTACACATTGGAATTTGGCAAGATTAAAGGCATAGCAAAGGGCGCCAAGCGGAGCAAAAAAAGATTTGTAAACAATCTTGAACCATTCTCATATATAAGGTTGTTGTTTTTCCAGAAACAGGGCAGGGATCTTGTGATGCTGGAGCAGGCCGATATTATCAAAAGATTTGACAGCCTTTTCCTGGAGATAGACAGGATTGCCTTTGGAAGCTACTGTCTTGAGCTGCTTAATGAGATGACGCCGGAAGGTCAAAAAAATCAAAAGGCCTTTGAACTCCTCCTGGAATCTCTCATCATGCTTGATAAAGGCGCCAACATCAGAACCATTGTGATGTTTTTTGAGATGAAACTTTTATCCATACTCGGCTATCACCCTCATCTTGATATGTGTGTTGTATGTAAAAAGCCGGCCACAAGAGCCGGCGCTGCTGAAACAAAGATATTTTTTTCCTCTGTTAGAAGTGGTATACTGTGCCTTAATTGCAAGGCGATGGAGAGGTCTCTTATTTCTGTTTCTCCAGGGACAATAAAATTTCTCATGCTGGCGGCAAAGATTGATGTTGACAAGGCTGACAGAATAACCATGCCAGATTGGGCAGTAGAAGAATGCAAAAAGATTATGGATGATTTTCTAAGGTATCAGTTAGGCAAGGAGTTAAAGAGTAAAAGATTTTTGGAAAAAATACAGGTACTGGGCGCGGGCTATAAGCGGTGACAACTATATATTTTCAGGACATAATAACAAATCTGCAGATATACTGGGCAAAAGAGGGATGTGTAATCTGCCAGCCGTATGATATGGAAAAAGGCGCAGGGACATTCAATCCCGCCACATTTTTAAGGGTTCTTGGGCCTAAGCCGTGGAAGGCTGCGTATGTGGAGCCGTCGCGGCGTCCCACAGACGGCCGTTACGGTGAAAATCCGAATAGGCTTCAGCACTATTATCAGTTTCAGGTTATCCTGAAACCGTCTCCTGACGATATTCAGGACATATATCTGAAGAGCTTAAAAAAACTCGGCATAAATCCGTTAAGGCATGATATACGATTTGTTGAGGACGACTGGGAATCGCCTACACTGGGCGCATGGGGGCTCGGCTGGGAGGTATGGCTTGACGGCATGGAGATAACGCAGTTTACATATTTTCAGCAGGCAGGCGGCATGGAACTTAAGCCGGTTTCCGGCGAGATTACTTACGGCCTTGAGAGGATAGCGATGTATCTGCAGGGTGTTGACAACATCTTTGATATAGAGTGGGCAAAGGGGATTAAATATAGTAATGTCCATTACAGGGACGAGGTTGAATATTCATTCTATAATTTTCAGGATGCTGATATAGATATGCTTTTTAAGCTGTTTGATATGTATGAGAAGGAGGCCTTAAGGCTTCTTGAGAAAAGCCTTGTGCTGCCCGCGTATGATTACTGCCTGAAAAGCTCCCATACATTCAATCTCCTTGACGCAAGAGGCGCCATAAGCGTGGCCGAGAGGACAAGGTTCATAGGAAGGGTGAGGGATATTACAAAAAAATGCGCGGAGGAGTATTTAAAAAAAGGGTGAGGTTAAGAGTTTATTTTTATGCGTATTCAAGAAGCATACGACACAATAAAACAAGACCTTAAAGATGTGGATCTTGAGTTCAGGAAAAATCTTGACTCAGATGTCCACCTCATTAAAAAGGTCGGGGAATATGTCTTAAACAACGGAGGAAAGCGGCTGAGGCCGTCACTTCTGCTCCTGTCCGCCAGACTTTGCGGCTATCAGGGCAGCCGCCACATACCGCTTGCCACGGTCATAGAGTTTATCCACACAGCCACGTTGCTCCATGACGATGTTGTTGACAATGCAGGTATACGAAGGGGAAAGGCCGCCGCAAATACCCTCTGGGGAAGAGGCGCAAGCATCCTTATAGGCGATTTCCTTTTTTCCAAATCATTTTACCTTACAGTGGCTGATGGCGATTTAAATATCCTTAAGGTCTTATCGTCAACTACTACACGGATGGCAGAGGGCGAGGTCTTGCAGCTCCTTAAAGACAGCGATGTGGAAACTACAGAGAGGGATTACCTGGCTGTTGTAACAAATAAAACCGCATCGCTTATATCTGTCGCATGTCAGATAGGGGCAATATTAGGAAAGGCGTCTGCAGAAAAAGAAAAAGCCCTTGCCGGATACGGCATGGATGTAGGCATAGCATTTCAATTAGTAGATGACTGTCTGGACTACACCTCAAGCAATGAGGAATTGGGCAAGGCAATTGGGAATGATTTGAAAGAGGGAAAGATAACGCTTCCGTTAATACACGTCATTAAAAATGCCGCAGCCTCAGAAAGGGAAGAGATACTGACAGCTATAAAGGCCGACGACCTTAAAAATTCGCAGCTTTCATCGGTAATCAGCTTAATCAATAAATATAAAGGGATAGATTACACCTTAAGCAGGGCAAGACAGTATGTGGAAAATGCAAAGGCCTGTCTTAATATATTTGAACCGAATGTTGAATGGGCTGCGCTTATAGCCCTTGCGGATTATGCGGTGGAAAGAACATATTAAAACAGGTTGAGGTTTAGAATTCCCTCAGCCTTAACCTTAACCTTTTATCTTATGACTCTTTCTGAAAAGGCAAAAAAGGTTCTGGACATCCTTGAGAAAGAATATCCAAATCCAAAAATCGCATTAAATTTCAAGACCCCCCTTGAACTCCTCATAGCAACAATACTTTCTGCGCAATGCACTGATGAAAGGGTAAATAAAACAACACCTGTCCTGTTTAAGAAATACAAAAAGACAAAAGACTATGATGAGGCTGATTTGAAAGAACTGGAAGGGTATATCAGTTCTATAAATTTTTTTAGAAATAAAGCAAAAAATATCCAGGCCTGCTGTAAAAAGATTGTGAATGAGTTTGGAGGGGAGATTCCTGATACGTTGGAAAGGCTGATAACACTTCCCGGTATTGGCAGAAAGACAGCTAATATTGTCCTCGGCAGCGCATTCGGTAAAGATGCCATTGCAGTTGATACCCATGTAAAGCGCGTCTCCAACCGCATCGGCCTCGCTTCTTCTGATAAACCTGACAAGATTGAAGAGGAACTCTGTAAGATTATTCCACAGAAGAGATGGATAAAGGCAACAAATCTTTTAATACTTCATGGAAGGAATACATGTGTCGCAAAAAAGCCGAAATGCGAAATATGCAAAATAAAGGATTACTGCAACTACTTTAAGGGTTCAGACACATAAAGATTGATGCTAATTTACCCCATGTATTACAAGGAATGACCGATGCTTAAAGAAAAGACAGAATCAATCTATCCTGCCCGAAAATCAAATTTTGGTGCAGTTATTTGACCAAATCCGAACCTATTTTGAACGGAGCTGGCGCTTCGGCTCGGGCGAGGCGGAATTCCCCCCACCCCCCTTCCGCCTCGCCCTCGCTTGGGCTGGCGAAAATTTTTGCGGCGGGGTTTTCAAATACCTGCCTTCAAGTTTGCAAAGAAATTATAATAAATCCTATCTAAAAAATCCACCCGATAGATTTCTGTATTTCCATTCACTACATCCACGATAGAGTGATATAAATTTTGTTGCTTGTCTTTTGATTGTTGACATACCAACTCAAATTCCCAACAGCCAAAAATGTAAAAATTATCTGATTGCTCTTTCATTTTTTCTTTAATTTTTTCTCTCGCATACCTATTTATGGCGAACATTTCGTCTAAAAATACTATAATGTTTATAATTTTTTGATTTTTGTAATTTATCCCGTCAACCTTACCGTCTTTGAGGTGTTTTTCCTTTTTAGCAATCTTATCCACTTCTTTTGCTATATCGCCAAGCAACCCTTCAATACCGGTGCCATTGGTGTTTTGTATCCCTGCTTTTGAATAGTTATCAATTTTTCGCTTTTTGCATTCAATCTGGAAGATATACTCGTCTGAAACTAAAATCCAATCAGCACTTTTCCACTCCTCGCCATCTATTTTGTAAGTTTTTTCTGGAAAAATTTGTGCTCGGCTCAAAACATCAATATTGTATTGTTTTATAAATTCACCGATATACACTTCAAAAATTGTTCCGATTTCCTTAAATAGATTATCCTTTTCCTTTGCTTCAAGTTTATCAAGCAAAACATAATACAAGCCCTCAAAAGAACCATAGAGAAAATCGGAAAGAGATGGAATGATATACTGCTCGTTTTTCTTTTCTGAATTCGTTTTAATAACAGGAAACCTTTTTAGTGGATTAAACTCATACTTTTTTAGCGTTACTTCGGCTAACTCATATTTTTTATATTCTTTCTGAAACTGCTCGGGTGTTATCGCAAAAATATCAAAAAATTTAAGAATATTTTCTTCTGTCAATAATGGCTTAAGAGCTTCAATTGTGGTGTTTACATAACTGTCCATCAAAAACGAGGTGGCAAATTTTCCATCTTCCCTTGGACAAAAATTGGCATAAATACAAGTGCCGATTTTCATTGCCTTAAAAATTTCAAGTCCTAGTGCCTGATCTAACCTTGTGCCCAATGCATTGTTACGCTCAAAAATTTTTGAAAAAATCCAAAAATATCTGGCTATAATGCTGGAGTGAAATCTCAAATAATACCACTGGTGATTGGTTGATCTAATCACCCATAACCAACCCTTATCTTTTGTTTCGCCATCTGTCTCTATTTTATGTAAATCAATTTCAAGATTGCCGTATAAATAGATTAGATTTAACAGATCGACATCGTTGTATTGAATATCTTTTTTCTCACAATTCACTAAAACCTGTTTTGCAATGAAAGATACAAGGTCTCTCGTTAGCATTCCCGCTCTCAATTTAATTTTCGGAGAGGCATAAAATTCAAATTCTATATTCGCATTTACATAAACTTGATTTCCCATTAAGGCACCAAGTTTCTGCAAAAACATCAATGAACCAACCGAATCAAAAATTTTTACTATTGAATTAAAATCATCAATCGTAAAGTTTCTTGAAAATTCTATATCAGATGAAGTTTGAATTTTGATATTGGCCATATTGTTTATTGAGCGATGATAAGTACTTCTTTTGAGTTTCCATTGCTCAAAACATATTTATAGTCCAGCTTTTTAACTTCCACGGACTTCTTGTGTTTTTTGAGCATATTTACCAATTCAGATATTGTCGGAGTGCCGTCATCACGATAGGAAACTACTAAAATTGAATTTTTAAACTTATCAAACAATCGCTCAAAAGCACCATGTATTTCGCCTTTGTTGCACCATTCACTTTTGCCGTTTTTTATCTTTTTGTGTTTTGAATTTTCATCAATGAGTTTTGCCCATTCATCATAGAAAACAATGCCTTCCAAAAAATGATAAAAATCGAAATAGTTTACGCCTACGCCCCTTGCAGAAATATATGGTGTATCAATATAAACAAGGTCAATTCCCGGAATTGTTAAATCGAAAATATCTGAATGAAATGCTTGATTTTTTTTGCCATTATCAAACGCGGAATTATTTGCTTCTTCAACAAACTTTAAAAAATGATCCTCAAACGGAGTATCCCATGTTTTCTTGTTGCCGAAACTTCGTTCAACTTCTGCCGTCCTGATATAGAGATTTTTACGATGAAATAAATTATATGGCCGTTTGATTATGCAGGACTGAAACAAGGCATAATATGCTAATGCCTGTTTGTATTTATCCCGCATCTCTCCAATGTTTGTTATGACAACATCAAGCCATTTATTTTCCTCGTCCGTAAAATAAATGTCGTGGAAAGTATCCTGAATGAAGGACGGGTATTTTATTTTAGAGTGTTTTTTGAGAATAAAATCCAAATCTTCATTTGTTAGTGCGGTGTCTTTGTTTTCAATTAAAGCAAGCCCGACATAATGATTAAATTTTAGTGAATCATTATAAAAAACCTGCTTGCCATTTTTTTTGTACATATAACCAACGCAACCAGTTCCACCGAAAGCGTCAAGTACTGTGTCAAAATCTAAATCTTTTGTATAGTAATCTATCCATTTGAGGATTTTATATTTACTTCCTTGATAGCGAGTAGACGGCAAAACACCAGCATTTTTTGTTGGAATCTCATTGAATAATTGTGATTGCTGTTGTTTTACGCTTCTCATGGCTAAAGATTTTTTATGTTGCGATATTTCAAATAATCTTTGAGGTTTGAGTATGGCGGCCGTTTCAGTTTCGCGCTCCGCGCCATCTCTAATGTCATATAATTTATCCAGTAGTCGTCGAACACCTTAACTCCCAGCGTAGAAAACGGCCCCGTTCCCTCTTTCAATTCACTCATCTTTACGCAGGAGCCAATATTTTTTGTGTTTCCACTTCCGGGACGGTCTTTGGCAATTCTGTATTTTTCTTGAACGATGAAATCAAAATCCTTTACCACCGACAAAATGTCTTCCAAATCATCAATGGTATAAACTTTGTTTTCGTCTATCAATTCTTCCTGTTGAGTATAGATAATGCCGAGAATGTAATGCTTGTCATATTCTTTGTATGGAAAGGTGATATTTTTCTTTGAATCCCTGTAACGAAAATATCCGGTAAATGCACCGAGTGTAAAACCAGAAATTGCCTCGTGATTTTTTCGGTAAGTGCTTTTGAGATCGAGGGCGATTTTCTTTTTATCTTTCGTAACAAAAGTAACATCGGGGTAATGATTTTGTTCCGCGGAAAAAATCATTTCGTAGCTATTCTCTTTCGCGAATTTCTGAATGACCGGAAACATCATCAACTCGATGATCTTTGAAACAACCTTTGTATCAACCGAGATGGTGTAGATATTTTTTGCTATATCAATAAAACCCTTCACTGACCAATCACCGGACGGGGTGGCGAGGACTTTCCTAAAGTCCTCTGTGTGTTTGAGTAAATTCTTTTGAAAAATGTCTTGTTCCATAATGTTATTTCATCAAGTCATCGAGCAAAATGCCGATTGCTTTAGCGATTTTCTATAGAGTTTCAACTGTTGGGTTCGGGCTTTCGCCTGTTTCTATTTTAATAACAGTATTCAAGACAATATCAGCGTTTTTTGATAGGCGAGTTTGAGAGATGCATTTTGCCTGTCTGAAAATCAAATTCTGGTGCCGAAGGGGGGACTCGAACCCCCACAGGTCGCCCCACTAGAACCTGAATCTAGCGCGTCTGCCATTCCGCCACTTCGGCATGAAAATCTTGTTGAACAAATCTTGTTTTTAATCTATACTCAAACACTGTTTATGTCAAGAAAATCATAAGGGGGGTTTATGAAATTTTTTATTGATACCGCAAATATTACGGAGATAAAGAAGGCCAGCGAGTGGGGACTTGTGGACGGTGTAACAACAAACCCGTCTCTTGTGTCAAAGGAAGGCAGGGATTTTAAAGACCTCATCAAGGAGATATGCTCAATAGTGGACGGCCCTGTCAATGCCGAAGTCATAAGCCTTAATGCAGAGGGTATGATTAAGGAGGCAAGGGAGTTAAGCAAGATTCACAAAAATATCGTTGTCAAAATGCCCATGACACTGGAAGGGCTTAAGGCTGTAAAGACTGTTTCCAGAGAAGGTATTAAAACAAACGTCACTCTGGTATTCTCACCCACTCAGGCTCTTATGGCTGCAAAGGCAGGGGCAACTTATGCGAGTCCGTTTGTAGGCAGGCTTGATGATATTTCGCATAACGGCATGGATTTGGTTAGTCAGATTTTGACCATTTATGAAAACTACGATTTTGCTACTGAAGTGATTGTTGCCAGTGTAAGGCATCCTCTGCATGTGGTGGATGCGGCGCTTTTGGGGGCACATATAGCCACCATACCATTCAAGGTCATAGAGCAGTTATCCAAACATCCCCTCACAGATATCGGCATTGAGAGGTTTCTGGAAGATTGGAAAAAGGTGCCGAAGAAATAGAGAACAAAAAGAGATTCATTATGCAAAAACCCGCCTACCGCTGGTTCCGTCTTGGCGATATAAACGCCTTCTTCGGCCTCATGGGCGACAACATGAGCGACCTTGTTATTATGGCGGGGTTACTCGTCGGCGTATTTCAGTTTCCTGCTGATATTGTCCTTTATAAGATGATACCAGGGACTGCCATAGGCGTCCTGATAGGCGATCTTGTTTATACCCGGATGGCAATAAGGCTTGCAAAAAAGACAGGCAGAGATGATGTTACCGCAATGCCTCTTGGTCTTGATACGCCGTCCACATTCGGTCTTACATTCGGAGTTATAGGCCCGGCATTCCTTGCAACAAAGGATGCCATGCTCTCGTGGAAGATTGCAATGGCAGTAGTTGTTGCAATGGGTGTTATAAAACTTATCGGCGCGTGGATAGGACCGTCCATAAGAAGGAATGTGCCAAGGGCAGGGCTTCTTGGCTCAATAGCAGCAGTGGCGCTTATTCTGATTGCCTTTCTCCCTTCGCTGGAGGTATTTGCCAATCCTATTGTTGGGCTTGTATCCTTCGGCATAATACTCATGACACTTATTGCAAAGGTGAGGTTTCCATTTAAACTCCCCGGCGCGCTCGCGGCGGTTTTATTCGGCACAATAATCTTTTATCTCCTCTATCTTGTGGGTGTTATTCCGGCAGAAAAACTCCACCTCTCTGATTCGGCAAGTTTTAATTTTTCATTCCCTTGGCCTACACTTGGTTTTCTTGAAGGTCTGCCGCATGCGCTTCAGTATCTCCCTGTTGCCATCCCTTTTGCTATCGCTATAATTGTAGGCTCTGTGGATGTTATAGAAAGCGCTGCAGTGGCAGGGGATGAATACAATACAAGGGATATTATTTTAACAGACGGCATTGCCACCATAATTGCAGGACTCTGCGGCGGAGTTGCCCAGTCAACGCCTTACATCGGCCACCCCGCGTACAAAGACATGGGCGGCAGGGCAGGATATACATTTGCAACTGCACTGTTTATCGGCATCGGCGGGCTATTGGGGTATCTCTCGTTTTTTGTGAATCTTCTTCCAAAGGCGGCTGTTGCGCCGATATTGATTTTTATAGGCATGGAGATAACTGCGCAGGCATTTGAGGCAACGTCAAAAAAACATGCAAAGGCAGTTGCATTTGCATTTGTGCCTGTTATAGCCAACCTTCTTTTAATAGAAATAGGCTCGCTTTTGGCCAATCTTGGGAAAAATGCCGCTGATCTAACCGGCGGATTCGCAGAAACATACCATAGCATTATTGTGCTGGCCAATGGCTTTATCATATCTTCCATGATATGGGGCGCGGCCATTGCATATATCATAGACCACAAACTCCACACCGCTGCATTCTATTTCTTTGCAGCAGCAATACTGTCTCTGTTCGGCATTATCCATTCACCTCTGGAAAACGGCGGCCTGTTCCTGCCATGGCAAACAAACTCATCAGCGCCAATAACCTTATTTGCAGGCTATCTTGCAACAGGCTTGATGCTGAATTATGTGGGCTTTCATAATAAGAGGTTTGAGGGGTAAACCCAAGCGCCAAAATTTTTGGCGCGGGGTAAATTACATGCGTATAATCTACGGTATAAATCCACTGACGGAAGCCTTAAAATCCCATCCCGAATATTTTAAAGACATACTCATTGCGCATGGCAGGGCTGGTCAGGAGGTTGAAAAAATAAGAAAACTTGCCGGGCAGCACAATATTAAATACAGGATAGTTGAGAAAGAGGATATTGAAAGCCTTGCCGGAACTGCGCATCATCAAGGTGTTGCCGCTATTCTGTCTGAATTCAAATATGCAGATGTGGAAGATGTATTGGAGAGATGGCGGTCGTCTAAAGAAAAAGCTATTATTCTTATCCTTGACTGCATCCAGGACCCGCAGAATCTGGGTTCGTTAATCAGGACAGCCAATGCAGCAGCCGTTCACGGTGTAATTATTCCAAAAGACAGGGCAACAGAAGTTACGCCAGCAGTTGTAAAGGCATCTGCTGGCGCGATAGAGCATATCTTGATTAGCCGTGTAACCAATATCGCAGATACAATAACAAGGCTCAAAAATACCGGCATCTGGGTTATAGGCATAGAGGCAGACAGTAAAGAAGATATCTACTCGTTTGATATGGATACAGACCTGGCGATTGTAATAGGGAGCGAGGGCAAGGGCATAAGACGTCTTGTCAAAGAAAAATGCGATGTATGTCTTTCTATACCGATGAAAGGCAATATCTCGTCCTTAAATGCCTCTGTTGCCGGAGGGGTAGCTCTTTTTGAGGTGTTGAGAAGAAGGCATAAAAGATAATAGAATAGTCGTAAGTTTTTCCTTCAGTTTTGCCAGCGCCTTTCCCCTGTGACTTATGCGGTTTTTTATATCAGGCGGGAGTTCTGCCATAGCCTTTCCATATTCTGGAACATAGAATAGCGGGTCGTAGCCAAAACCGCCTTTGCCTTTTGGCTCAAGGGCTATAAAGCCATTGCAGTTTCCATCAACTGTTTCTTCCTCTCCTGAAGGAAAAACAATTGCAATAACACATTTGTAATGCGCGCATCTTTTTTCAAGGGGAATATCTTTTAATTCCAGGAGCAGTTTTTTATTGTTTTCCTCATCTGCGGCATTTTCCCCTGCATAGCGGGCAGACAATATCCCCGGCCTTTTGTCCAGGGCATCCACCTCAATCCCTGAATCATCGGCAAGGGCAGGGATATTCAAATATCGGGATACAAACCTTGCCTTTTTTAACGCATTTTCTTTAAAGGTTTTTCCATCCTCAATTATAGAAGGGACTTTAGGAAAATCATTAAGGGAGAGCATATCCAAATCCAAGCCTCTAAGAATCTCTTTAATCTCCTTAACCTTACCCATATTTCTGGTCGCAAGCACGATCTTCATAAAATGGACATATTCAATAGCTACTACTGTTATTTATGCTATATATGTCAGCCAGTCCGCGTATTTTTTATCTTTCCCTTTGACGGTATTGAAAAATGTCTCCTGAATCGTCTTTGTTGCTGCTCCCGGTTTTCCTTGGCCAATTTTTCTATTATCAACCTCTCGTATGGGAGTTATCTCTGCGGCAGTGCCTGTGAAAAATGCCTCGTCTGCTGTGTAGAGTTCATCGCGGCTGAATCTGCCTTCAAGCACAGTGATGCCTTTGTCTTTTGCAATTTTTATTACAGAATCTCTGGTAATTCCTTTTAAAACAGATGTTAAAGGCGTAGTTTTTAAAATGCCATCTTTTACAATAAAGATATTTTCTCCGCTTCCCTCTGACACATAACCGTCTGTATCAAGCAGCAGGGCTTCATCATAGCCATTAGCGAAAACTTCACGTTTGGCAAGTATAGAATTTACATAGTTTCCCACAACCTTTGCCTTTGTCATTCCCACATTGACATGGTGTCTTGTAAAAGAGGATATTTTTACACGAATACCTTCCTTGATCCCTTTTTCACCGAGGTATGCGCCCCAGTTCCATGCGGCAATTGCAACCTTTACAGGATTTTCTTTTGGATATATGCCCATACTGCCTTCAGCCAGATAAACCAATGGCCTTATGTACCCTTCCTTCAAATCATTGATTTTCAGGGTTTCAATGATGGCCTTGTTTATCTCATCCCGTGTAAATGGTATGTCAATCTGCATTATATGGGCTGATTCAAACAGTCTGTTTGTATGCTCCTTGAGCCTGAATACCGCAGATTTTCCATTCTCGCATTTGTAGCACCTTATGCCTTCAAATACACCCAGTCCATAATGCAACGTGTGCGTCAGGATATGCACATTAGCGTCATCCCAGTTTACAAATTTTCCGTCCATCCAGATTTTTTTTGTCTTTTCCACGATATGCTCCTTATTATAGATTTTTAAAATAATCACATCCATTACAGCGCAGTTTACAAAGCCTTAGCTTCGGCCTAATAATATAATAGCGAGGTTGGACCGGTGCGCTACAACTAATGATTATTTTTACCATGTATTATTTTTTACTATAAGTCCCCACTTTTTACCTCTATTACGCATTGTAGTCGTCAATGCATCCACAAGACTAAAGAGCCATATAAGAATTACTGTTATAATTAGCAGCCAGAGTCCCATCATATCAACACTGCTTGTTCTATATACCGCCGCCATTATTGGATTCATTGAGTAAAGCACTATTATGCCAAAATATGCCATGATTGCTATGCCTTTCTCAAATTCATGGTTATAAAGTTGTCACATTCCAGGTAAAAGCATTGAAAGTATCGCCGGTTTCCAAAGGTTTATTTTACTGACCTCGCAAACCGTGCAGCCTGCGCTCTCCAATATTTTTCCGCACGTTGTGCATCTGTCTATAAAAGCTGGTAATGTTGGAGTTTTTATAATATTGCATTTTGATATTTCATTGCACAGCTCTTTTGCAGCAATATAATCTATTAAATTCAAATTATACGGTGTGCCGTCTTCAGAGGTTTTAAAAATAAAATAAGTGATAGGATAATCCATGGGCCACAATTTACCGCTCAAGGTTTTCTTTTCTATTAATGTCGTTGATTTTAAGCAGGTGCAGTCAATCTCCTGAATACGATGCGCGATATTTTCAAACCTGCTTAGTGTAACTACAAACATCTTGTTTTCTATCAAAAGAACTAATGCCTGATATCCATCAATAATAGCCGTGGAGTAATGCTTAATAACTGTTTCACCTTCTGCCAGTTTTTCAATAATTTCAGCGTGTTTTGACATCAACCTCCTTGCATAATAGTGAAATACCGGATGATAACGGCCTCTGCGGGAGCCTCTGGCCAGAATAAAGCTTCCTGCGGCAGAAAACATAAGAGTAATCAGAATTGCTATCAAAAATATACCGAGCAATAAAATCCATAGCGCAACCCATATAATAATTGGAGAGGCTCGTGTGTATGGCTTGGAAATCGGCACTACCGTGCTGATTAATATTAGCTGTAAAATCAGACCTACCGTGCTAATTAATATTAGCCATGCCACTATCCTGACAGTTAATCTGAACAGAAGAATACTCGTAGTAAGCAGGGCTAATTCAAGGCGCAGGAAAAGAGATGGCCTTTCAACAAGAGAATCAGTTTTAACCGTTGCCTTGATAGGGCGATTGTATTCTGTTCTGCGAACAGCAGCCAATATTATAAACAAAGCAAATAGAATAACGCCAAGCAAAACCTGTCCCGTCAATATTGTCATTTCATAAGTCTTATGGCGCAGCTTGAGGGTATCAAGCACATTCTGAAATTCCGGACTGCCAAATCTGCTGAATGAATTTTTCAGCAAATCCAGCCTGCGTATCTGGAAGTTAAAGTGATCAGTAAAAAGCAGATCGTTTTTTCCTGCAACAATAGCTACGGGCTGAGCGCGGTTCAGAAGGGGAATAAGAGATTCTCGCTTCCCCTGTTGATTGAGTTTTACAATCTCAGCAAATTCCAGATTATTGTCATGATTGGTTACATAGGTATTGCCGGAATTATCTATTGCCAGATGCACAGGCCATTGAAATCTATAGGGGCTATTTGAATAAAGGGCTGAAGCAAGAGGATTCCATGTCGTCTCTATTGTTAACGATGGGTGAAGCACTTTTATATCATGATTATTAGTATCGGCAACAATGATTCTTCCCGCGGCATCTACAACGATGTCATTAGGAAAATGAAAAATTCCTGGCACTGACCGGCTCAACAGTGTGCCATCCCTGCTTAACATGATAATGCGGTGATTGCTTGTATCTGTAAGCAGGATTGCATCCTTTTCAGGATAATAAGCGAGATGAAACAGGCGGAACGGTTTGCCGGCGCCTGTTGCGTGAAGGTCAATAACTGCTCCAAGCGAGCCATCAACATGAATAAAGTGTATCTTGGCCGACTCTTGACTGCCAATAAGCATGTCTCCATTTGGCAATGCTGCAATACCCGCAAAAGGCGGTTGAATTCCCATTTGATTAGCAGTTAGTTGCCTAATTATTTTTCCATCTTCACCCAATATGTAAAACTCGTCATTTACCTGAACCCATATTTGCCCCGTATTGTCCAATGAAATCAAACCAAGCCCGCTATTTGCAGAATCCTTAAACGACACCCAAGAAACAATGCCAGCAAGAACAGCAATAACAAGCAATGCTATATAGAATATTGCCTTCCTGTGTTTTTGTAATTTTTGAATCACGACTTTTTATCTAACCGCCACCGGTTCTCCAATCTGTATCTTTGTCTTGCCTATAACAATCCCTTCTCTGGTTACCACTATTTCATTGTCTCTGTTTGCAGCATAATTCTTGTTAAAGGTTATAATCTTGTTTACGTTTCCAAATTCATTGCCGGAAAAATTTACTTTTACACCGCCGTTTCCATTGACATTGGTCTTCACATCTATAATCTCCAGGGTGTCCTTTGCTGTAACCGATATGGTGTCTCCATTGGCATACCACCTCTTGCCGCCCTGTCCGTGTTTCACCACAATGTAATTGAGTTTAGGCTCTTCCATATCAACAAAGACCTCTCCGAACTTTTTATCCTTATAACTTATTGCAACCGTGTATTCAAGGCCTTTACCGCCCTTTGAATATTTCAGCCACAGGTCTTTTGCCGTATTGATGAGATAACCTCTGTCTTCTCCGGTGTTTTTCATTTTATTTCCCACAAAGCCGAGAAAATTTACCGTCAGCGCCATCATATCATTGGCAGCACTTATCCCGTCCACAACAACATCCAGAAGTTTCATTTTGTCGCCTTTAATAATCCTGAGATGCTCTTCATGAGAAAGAACCTGCCGCAGGCCGTTTACCTCAACTATAAGATATTTGAATTTGGAGGATTGAGCGGATGGCGGCGCATTTTTTATCCCGGCATCCTGCACATCTGATACCGAGATTGTTATTTCTCCGCAGGGGAAACTATCTTTTCTTACCATGGCCTTTGTTGCAGCATTTATCTCAAATTCTTTGTTCAGATCATTTGCCGTGCCTATATTAAGTATATCAACGCTCAAACCGCGTTCGTAATTGGCCTCTATCTGGGAGATTTTTATCCTGTCCCCTTTTCTTAATTTAATCTCGTCTCCGTCTCTCGCCATGATATTTTGAGTTCCATTTACGGATAGTATGACATATTTAAGCCTCGGCGGGTCCAGCGCCACCCTGGGGTTCTCCGGTATGATGCCGAACTCGTCCATAAAGACGTTGATGACCATAGTCTGCATCCTGACCTTTGCCTCAATCTCCTTTATCTCTTTGGATGTCTCTACTCCAAATGCAGGTATCCCATAAGTGGAGAGGGCATAAAAGGTAGCAGACTTCTTCTGTTCAGGATGGCTGGTGTTTTTCTCAAATGTCCTGTGATTATTAAATCTGAAATGGTATTGCTGATTATCTATTATTTTATTTACATGGTCTGCTATCTTTCTTGCTATGTCCCCGAGAGGGATGTTTGCCCCTTTTTCCTTTGAATAATATATGTCTGCGTCTGCAATTATAGATTGGCCGAACCTCATGGGGTTTTTCAGACCGCTCTCATAGCTTTCTCTAAAAAAGCCGGAACCCTCATGCAGATTGAGAAAAAAATCGCTCTGGCTCATCAGGCCTTTGAGTATCTCTACAATCTTGTCTTCATAATATTCCTTGCTGTTTGCAATAGCAAACCTCCGGTTCATGTCCCAGTTGATAGCCCTTTTATGCTCTATGATGGAAAAAAAATTAGCGCGCGGCACAACAATCAGATTCCCTTTGTGAAGGGCCATATCCGCATACAAGTCTGCCGACAGATAGCCGCCCGGCTCATCCCCCTGTATGCCGCCTACTATCATAAGGGTTTTTCCTTTTTCTGCTCCATATACCTTGTAGATATTCAGCTCATATTCGGTATCTTTAAAGTAAACCTCGTGCAGGGTTTTGCAAAATCCATTGCCGGCAAGAAATATGAGAAAAAAGGCTGCTCCGAATGCATACACGGCTTTTCTTTTTAAATTTTTCACAGGCCCGCCTCCTTTTTAATAAGGAGGTCCCCATCTGCTGAATATACAAATATACTTACCATTTTTATAGCATTGCCATTGAAAGATGGGAATATCCTCTCTATATGCTTCTGCCACTTTATGGTAAATTTGTCCCCTTTTTTAAAATCAACAGGAAAACCATCTTTTACCTCTACATCTTCAGGAAAACAAATATAGGTTCCTCCATAATCTCCAACTATAAAAACATAACCATGCAATGTTTCACCGGCGCTGTTTGTCTTGGCCATGTCAAAGCTAACCGCAAGGTTGCCGCCATCTTTTTTAATCTGAAAATCATGAAGTGAAATAAGTTCTGTTTTTTTCTCATTTCCGTTATTAACAGCCCCTTTATCTGTTGAGGCTGTTTTTGCCACCATATCCTTAAACCTTTCCTCTAATGATTTTTTCTCCATGTTTGCGGAGGCAAGTTCATCGGTTAACCTCCCTTTTTCAATATACAGCTTAAAGGAAAAGATGGCGGCGGTTATTGAAACAAGTATTAAAATAAAAAGACCGACTATGAGCAATGCCAGACTTTTTAGAGAAAATTCTACAGTGCGAGCCTTTCCAGCGTTATCTGTAAAATATATTATTGTTATCGTCTGTTTCATTGAACTGTTCGTGGCTGCCCCTGAATGTTTCTATCATGGGAAGGAAATTTTTTATGAAGCAGCAGTTCGCCTGTTCTTGAATAAACCAGAACTGTAACATGGTCAACAATATTTTCGCCAAGTTCCCCGTTTACAATCTTAAAACGTCTTATTGAAAACCACTCGCCTTTTCTAAAATCCATGGGAATACCCTGTTCAAGCGTAATTGGCGGATATGCTGTGTGGCGAATCCCATTGTCGTTTTTGTTTGCAGCTACAATTACCACCCTTCCTGATATCATTTGCTGTTCCATTGTTTTATTTATCAGCTTGAATTTGACCTTATTTGCAGCCATTCCTTTATCAATTGCAAAGTCTTCTATATCTACAAGTGGCCTGCCCTTGACCCACCCCTTTATCCCCTCCAGGGAGGGGAAGGGGTGGGTCAGGGGTGTTTTTGATAAAACAGTTACGTCAGAAGGTAGTGTTGCTCCTGCTGCTGTCCCATTGGAAGGAGCCGATTGTAAGGTTTCGGTCTTTGCCACTTTATAGGCAGTATATCTTTTTGCGACCTCTGCCGGCCTTTGTGTCGGCAAAGGGCTCCATTCTTCTCCAATTATTTTCCATTCCCCGATAGAAGCATTCGGGGACAGGGCCGCATTTTCATTAACAAGATAGAGCCTCTTTATTCCAATGCTTGTCAGCCTGTCATTTTTATAGCGCTGCGCAAATGAGACAACCACATGGTTATTATGACGAAGGATTTTGATGTCTGACAAGGAGACATTTATATGTTTATATTGCCGGTTAAGACTCTCTTTATATTTTCTCCATCTTTCAAAATCCATACCATTTGTTCTGAAATTTTTTGAATACGTATCCGTATAACGGTTAATATCTTTTTTCTGCCAGCCGGTCTGCCACTTTTCAATCAGGCGCTCAATTTCCCTGCGGGTGTTCGCTATATTTTCACCGCTGTCATATTCAATCTTGTCCACGATGATCATCGGCGTTGTCTGAAGTTTTATATATTCCGCAAGCTCAAGGACGTCTTCATTTGCGGCTACAACACAGCCCCGCGTATCATACGGTTTTAAAGGCCGATCCGGTTGATCGGTTGCATGAAACCAGATGCCGTTTCCTTTTTTATGCAGAGTGGCATCTATGAAATTCGGATAATTTATCGGCATGGCCATTACGCCGTATTCAGGCAGCAGTTCCCTGTCATCCTTAACCACTGTAAAAAAATAAACCCCTTCAGGAGTTTTACGGTCCCCGCTCCTGCCCTTGTCCCCTTGATTCCGGCCTGTAGTAACCTGAAAGGTTTTTATCAATTTATAATATTTATCGTAGAGATATAGTTTTTGGGTTGATTTTTCCACAAGTATTGCGTAATCCCAAAGCCCTATAAAATAAAAAGGGATCGTAGTTTGCAGAGATGTATCAGATATGCGGCCATTGATAGAATTACTGTTTTGTAGATTACCGTTAGTCGGTTCGGCAGACTCACGATGAGGTTGCGCCGCTGTTTCTGCCCCGGAAGAAGGGGTTTTTGCGAGGGAGCTTATCTGATTATTATCAGAAAAAACATATCCCGCATTGCCTGCCATCCAAAACAGGACGAGGCCTATTCTGACCACTGACCACTGACCACTATCTTTCAACCTACAGCGCCTCCATTTTTTGACCTTCCGCCCCTGCGCCAAGTGTATGCCCGCCTTTCTTCTCACCCATCTCGCATGTACCTTCAAATATCACGCCTTCGCCAATAATGAGGTTGGTTGTCCTGATATTCCCGAACAGCTTGCCAGGCACTCTCAGTTCTATCCTGCTTTTTCCCTCTATGTTTCCCCTAAACTCGCCGCTTATAATAGCTGTGTCCACTGCTGCCTTTGCTTCTATAAGCGCGCCCTCGCCTACAATAAGGGTTCCGTTTATTGCGTCAACTTCGCCGTTAAATTTCCCGTCAATTCTGACAGAGCCCTCAAACTCAAGCTTTCCGGTAATAGCCACATCCTTGCCGATGAATCCGTTCATCTGCATGTCCCCTCTTTTTTTGTCCTTTTCGCCAAACATGATTTCCTCCTTTTTTTTATTTCTCAAACATAAAGCCTTGATGTTATGCCTTGATATTTCTCATCATCTCCAATATCCGTTCCAATTCTTCATAAGAATAAAACTCTATCTCCAAACGGCCTTTCCCCTTGTTTTCCTTCACCAAAACCTTTGTGCCGAAAATACCCCTTAGTTCATCCTCAACCGATTGCTGATGACCAGCCTTCTTGTGATGGGTTTTATCTTTGTTGATCCCCCTTTTTACAGCCTCTTCAGTCTCCCTTACAGACAGCCCCTTTTGTATTATTTTTCTACAAAGCTCTCTTTGACCGGCATGGCTGTCAAGGCCAAGGAGGACCTTGGCATGTCCCATAGATATTGCGCCTTTTTGCAACTCATTCTTTACCTCAGGCGCAAGTTTCAGGAGTCTTAAATAATTTGCAACCGTTGCCCTTTCCTTGCCCACCTTTTTTGCCGTATCGTCCTGAGAAAGAGAGAACCTCTCCATCAGGCTTTTATAGGCCAATGCCTCTTCAATAGGATTTAAGTCCTGCCTCTGGATATTTTCTATAATTGCAAGCTCAAGACTCTCTTCCTCTGTAGCATCCCTTACAACAACAGGAACCTCTTTAAGCCCTGCAAGCCCCGCTGCGCGCCATCTCCGTTCGCCTGCTATCAGTTCATACCCGTTTTCCGACCTTCTGACAATAAGAGGCTCTATAATCCCCTTTTCCCTGATGGAATCGGCAAGCTCTTTAAGCTGCTCTTCATTAAAATCCTTTCGCGGCTGAACCTTGCTGGGGGTTATTTCATCTATAGGGCAGACAAGGTAATTGTCCCCTGTTTTTTCAATATTCTGAATCAATGCGCCCAGCCCCTTGCCGAGCGCCTTTCTCTTTACCAACATAGCTAACCCCTTAATTTTTCAAAAGAATTTCCTTTGCCAGCTCCATATAACTCAATGCGCCTTTGGATGTTATATCGTAAAGTATTACAGGTTTTCCAAAACTCGGACTTTCGCTTAGCCTTACATTTCTTGGTATTATTGTCTTGAATATCTTACTGGCAAAATGCGTTTTTACCTCTTCGGCTACCTGATGGGCAAGATTATTTCTTGGGTCAAACATGGTAAGTAGTATGCCCTCTATTTCTAAATGAGGATTAAGATTTTTCTTTATAAGACCTATGGTTTTCATAAGCTGTGACAGGCCTTCTAATGCATAATATTCGCACTGCATAGGTATGATAACTGAATCTGCTGCTGTCAGGGCATTTACTGTTAAAAGACTCAAAGATGGAGGACAGTCAATAAAAATATAATCATAGTCATTAACGATATCCTTTAAGGCATCTTTTAATTTTATCTCTCTTCTTGGGTCGTCTATTAATTCCACCTCAGCGCCTATAAGGTCTATTGTGGAAGGGACAGTTTTTAGAAATGGAATCTCGGTGTCTTTAATAACCTCTTTTAGTCCTTTGTGCTGAATTATTGCCTGGTATATACTGTCCTTTGAGCCGTTTTTTGAGAGTCCAACTCCACTGGTAGTATTGCCCTGAGGGTCAAAATCAATCAGAAGAACCCTTTTTTCTGCAACAGCGATGGATGCAGAAAGATTTACAGCCGTCGTGGTTTTGCCAACACCACCCTTTTGATTTGCTATTCCTATTATTCTTGCCATTTATTTTAAGTAAACCCCGTTAGAAGTCTCCTCCGTCAGGGGTAAGCCCTGATGGAAGAATAGTTTCCTGATAGGTAAACTTCTAACAGGGTAAACTCCGAATCTTCCTCGCCCCTGATTTCGTAGGAAAGTTTACCATACAGTTTTCATTTTTCAAGGAAAAAATTGGCGGCTGTCTTTATTGTTCCACATGGAACAGTTTTTCGGGTTATCGTTGGTTTAAATCTTTTTAAAACTCAAAATGGTTGTTGCAATATCTATAAACGGCAATTTTATTTCTTTTGCCCCAACATATTCCACATCAAGCTGCTTGAGCCCTTTTAATTCTTCCATCCACTTGGGGCCTTTTACTGATAGGAGGGCGCCTCCCTTTTTTGCGTAAGGCGCAGCTATATTTAAAAAACTACCAAGCCCGGCAAATGCCCTGGATGTAACAACATCAAAATAGGCGGCAAACTTTGTTATGGTTTCCTTATCTTCAGCCCTTGCCTGAACAGCCTCTATATTCTTAAGCCCGATTGTCCTTATTATATGCCTCATAAAAATAACCTTTTTATTGACAGAATCCATTAACGTTATCTTTAAATCAGGAATGACAATATTTAAAGGAATACCAGGGAATCCAGCGCCAGAGCCAATATCAAGAAGGGTTTCTTTGCCGGACAGGAAGGAAGCCAATGTCAATGAATCCAGGAAATGTCTTATTATTATATCTTTATCATCTGTAATGGCAGTGAGATTAATCTTTTTATTCCACTCTTTTAGCTCCTTAAGATATGAGGGGAAGGAGGATAATGCTTTATCTCCGATGGTAAGCCCAAGTTCTTTACCGCCTGCCTTTAAAATATTTTTTTGCTCTTCGTTTGTCATGGCCTAAATATGCCCTGTCTTTTTCAAATGTATCAAAAGCATGGACACCGCAGCAGGCGTGATGCCGGACACCCTTGCTGCCTGACCAATGGATTCGGGCTTTATTGAAACGAGTTTCTCCATGACCTCTTTTGAAAGGCCGCTTACATCATCAAAAGATATGTTTGACGGTATCTTAATCTCCTCCATCTTTTTAAATCGTTCAACCTGCCCCTGCTGCTGGTTTATATATCCTTCGTATTTAATCATTATCTCAACCTGTTCCATAACATCCAACGGCGGCAGGTTCTTCCACTGCATAAGTTCATACACTGTTTTTACATAAACGCCATGTCTTTTGACGAGCTCTTTCAGGGTCGCGGCTTTTTTAATATCATCCAATTTGAGTATTCTAAGCATATTGTTTATATCGTGGGTCGGCAAAACCCTGTTTCCCTCAAGTTTTTTCAACTCATCCTCAATTGCCGCTTCCTTGGCCTTAAATATCCCGTAAGCAGTATCATTTATCAGTCCGATCTTATAACCCTTTTCTCTCAATCTCAAATCCGCATTATCTTCCCTTAAAAGCAGGCGGTATTCTGCCCTTGAGGTAAACATCCGGTAAGGTTCTTTTGTCCCCTTTGTCACAAGGTCGTCTATCATTACCCCGATATAGGCCTCGGAACGGTCAAGCACAAGCGGCGGGCTGCCTTTTATTTTTAAACCTGCGCTGACACCAGCAACAAGCCCTTGGGCTGCTGCCTCTTCATAGCCGGACGTCCCGTTTATTTGACCGGCAAGATAAAGGCCTTCTATCATCTTTGTTTCAAGGGTTGGTTTTAGCTGGGTTGGCTCTACATAATCATATTCTATGGCATAGCCAGGCCTTAGAATCTCTACATTCTCCAGCCCTATTATGGTCCTTAAAAACCTGAGCTGAATATCAATTGGCAGGCTTGTGGACAGGCCATTCGGGTATATTTCTGTTGTCTCATATCCCTCAGGCTCAAGAAATATCTGGTGACGTTCCTTATCAGAAAATCGTACAACCTTATCCTCAATAGACGGGCAATATCTCGGCCCGGTTCCCTGAATTACGCCGCTGTAGAGTGGAGAGCGGTCAAGGTTTTCTTTTATGACTGTATGCGTTTTATGGTTTGTATAGGTAATGTGGCAGGGAACCTGTTTATTTGTAATCTTTTTTGTTGAAAAAGAAAATGGCGGTGGAGGATTATCGCCATCATGGACATCCAATTTTGAAAAATCTATTGTTTTTGCATCAAGTCTCGGACATGTGCCTGTTTTTAACCTCCCCATGTTAAAACCGAGTTCTTTGAGGGAGAGGGAAAGATTTACAGACGGCATATCTCCGGCCCTCCCGCCAGGGAAATTATTCAGCCCAATATGGATAAGACCCCTTAAAAAAGTCCCTGTTGTTATAACAACAGCCTTTGCATTAAAAATCTCTCCTATATTTGTCTCCACCCCGCAAACCTTGCTATCCTTTACTAAAATCTTCTCAACCAATACCTGTCTTATATAAAGATTTTTCTGCGATTCAAGAACAGACTTCATCCTTAGGCGGTATAGCTGCCTATCTGCCTGAGCCCTTGTTGCCCTTACAGCAGGTCCTTTGCTCATATTAAGTGTTCTGAACTGGATGCCTGTGGCGTCAATATTCTTTCCCATCTCGCCGCCAAGGGCATCTATCTCTCTTACAAGATGTCCCTTTGCAATCCCGCCTATGGCAGGGTTGCACGACATAAGGCCAATGGTATCGAGATTTATGGTGAGAATAAGGGTTTTTAGCCCCATTCTTGCACAGGCCAGGGCTGCCTCGCAACCGGCATGTCCGGCGCCAATAACTATTACATCATATTGATTTTCTTTTGCCATAATTTTAAACCCCGTAAGACCTTCGGTCTCTTGGGGGTAAACCTGAATCAATGTTCCACGTGGAACAATACTCAGTTTAAAAATTTTAATTTGTAGGCTTGCAGACTTATGAGACTGCCTTTAATAGAACAAAAACTACAGAAGGATCTGCCCATATAGGCGTTTACTATAACAAAGCTTTGGTTTAAATACAAGACTGGGCAATAACTATAGAAAAATATTTTTATGCAGTTTGTCTTTTCCTGGTTTTTAGCGGGCTAAAATCCCTTGACAGACACAGACCATACAGGTTATATGAGATACCATGGCAGAGAAGAAACCCATAGAGATAGAATGTCCGGGATGTAAGATAAAGTTTCGCTTATGGGTTCCTGCGGATCTCTTTTCAAAGTGGAAGAATGGGGAAAAGGTAGGATGTATAAAATGTGGAGCACACATCATATTGGAAAAAGAGGGCGATAGTTTCCGGGTCAAGTCCAAACAGCCGGTTGAAACAATAATAACAGAGCCTGCGCCGGAAGAAACCTCTGAAACCGTTGAAGCTATAGATGGAGTCATTCTTGTTGTTGACGACGACGGTCTTGTCAGGAAGATGGCAGAAAATGTGCTTAAAAAAAATAGATTTATGCCTTTAACAGCAAAAAACGGACCAGAGGCATTGAGGAGTATAGAACAAAACCGTGTGGCGCTTGTAGTGGTTGACCTGCATCTTAAAAACCCAAAAGATCCTGAATCCATTATGGATGGAGAAGAATTTTTACAAAGGCTTGTAGATTCTGGAAAGAATATCCCGGCCATAGTAACTACCGGCAAAGATATTATTGATGACATAATCTTTGAGCCAAAATGGTATGACCTTCATGTTATGGCTTTTATTCAGAAGGGGAGCCCCTTTTGGACTGATGATCTTCTGGTAAAAATAAAAGAAACTTTAAAAAAGGATTAGGAAGCAGGGTGGGAAAAATATAATGAATATATTAGTTGTGGGAAGCGGCGGCCGCGAACATGCTCTGGCATGGAAGATAGCCAAAAGCCGAAAAGTAAAAAAAATCTTTTGCGCGCCCGGAAATCCAGGAATTGCTCAGTTGGCAGAATGTGTTTCCATAAAGATTGATGATATAAACGGCCTTAGAGAATTTGCTGTTAAGGAAAAGATAGACCTTACAGTTGTAGGCCCGGAACTGCCGTTAACGTTAGGTATAGTTGACAGCTTTGAAGAAAAGGGGCTTAATATCTTTGGCCCTTCAAAAAAGGCAGCAGAGATAGAAGGGAGTAAGGTCTTTGCAAAAGACCTGATGCAGAAATATGAAATACCAACAGCAGTTTATAGGGTATTTAAAAATCCAAAAAATGCAAAAGACTATGTAAAGGAACACAGCCTCCCGCTGGTTGTCAAGGCAGACGGCCTTGCGGCAGGTAAAGGGGTTATAATCTGTAAAACAAATGAGGATGCGCTTGACGCAATAAGGCTTATAATGGAAAAAAGGGAATTTGGCAGAGCCGGAGACAGGGTAATCGTGGAAGAATTTTTAAAAGGCCAAGAGGTGTCATTTCTGGCAATAACTGACGGTAAGACAGTTATCCCCCTGCCACCTTGCCAGGATCACAAGGCTGTGTTTGATGGGGATAAGGGGCCGAACACAGGCGGCATGGGCGCCTATTCCCCAACACCGCTCGTAACTGCCAAATTAAAAGATGAGATAATGAACAGCATAATGATTCCGACTGTTAAGGCAATGGAAAAAGAGGAAAGACCTTATAAAGGCGTGCTTTATGCAGGACTTATGATTACAAAAGACGGCCCCAGAGTTTTGGAATATAACTGTAGATTTGGCGACCCTGAAGCGCAGCCTATAATGATGAGGCTTAAAAATGATCTGATAGATGTTCTTTCAGCATCGGTTGAGAAGAGGCTTAATAGGATTAAGCTTAATTGCGATAACAAGGTTGCTATATCCGTTGTTATGGCATCAAAAGGTTATCCGGGAAATTATGAAAAGGGTAAAGAAATAAGAGGAGTTGAAGATGTATCGAGACTAAAAAATGTTGTTGTTTTTCATGCCGGCACAGCAATAAATGGTAACAAACTTGTGACAGCAGGGGGCAGGGTTCTCGATGTAACTGCCATGGGCGTTGGAATAAAAAGGGCTATGAATAAAGTCTATGAGGCGGTATCAAGGATAAAATGGGAAGGTGTGCATTATCGGAAGGATATTGGGGCAAAGGCGATAAAATAGTTATTCACGCTCAAAAATTGCCCATCTGCTGCGTTGTCGCTGCGGTTTCGTCTACACTGCCAATTGGGAGTATAGACGAACCTATTCATTTATGAGCAAGATAGGTAACATTTTGCTTGCAGACTTAAGAAAAACAAAAGGCAAGGAAATTGGAAATGTTAAGTAACAATACTGAAAAATCTTTACAGGAGATATTGCGTCAAATTCAACAAGGGAAAGTAGCACTGTTTCTTGGCGCTGGTGCTTCTCATTCCGCAGGAGGACCTACAGGGAAAAAACTTACCGAAATGATAAAAGAGAGGTTTTTAAATATCGACCAGTCCCTAAATGGTTTTATTGAGGTTTGCCAGGATGTTATTGATACACCGCCTTATAATCGTAATGAGCTTGAGGAATTTATAAAAAGTAAGCTTGAATCTCTTCAGCCTACCATATCACATGAAATAATGACAAAATATGATTGGGCAGCTATTTTTACCACGAACTTCGATGACCTTGTTGAGGTAGCATATAGGATAAATACCGAAGAACGGTTTAAACCTTGTCAGCCAATCTATTCAGAGAAGTTTCAGGTAAACCCTTCCGATAGAAGCAAAGTTTGTTTATTTAAAATAATGGGCTCTATAACAGCCACAGAAGGTGAGAGTGGCCGTATGGTATTGTCCAGAGCAGACTATAACCATGCTCTCATAAGAAGACGAAAGTACCTCGAGTTGCTTTCAGACTTTGTTAAATCTGGAACTACAATTTTCATGGGATATAGCTTTGGAGATCGTTTAGTTTTGGATATCATAGACGATTTAATCGAAATCTATGGTAAAGACAGGCTACCATGGAGTTATGCCCTCTTTGATCAATTACAACCAATGGATGAAAAGACGCAGCATATGTTTTCAAGTAGGAAGATAATTCCTTTGGAATATGGTTTTGATAATTTTTTTAAGTTTTTAGATAAGAACCACCAAATCCCTGCAGAAAAATATGTTGCTAAGAATGTGCGATTAAAACTGAAAGGACATACTCTGGAAATTAGCGATGCCGATGAGAGACAATACGCAGAGTATTTTGAGATTTTAAACGAAGAAAAAATCTATCAGCAACTAGGTGAAAAAGATAGATTTTTTATGGGGACTAACAAAAGCTGGGGGGCTTTTAGAGAGGACTGGGATTTCAAGCGAGACCTTTACATATCACCTAATTTCAAGCGAATATCTGGTGAAAAAGAATTCTCGAGATGTCTTAAAGATAGGGTATTTGATGAACTCAAGAAACATGACATTGAAAATAATAAGGTGCTTTTGCTAACAGGGATGTCTGGGGTTGGCAAGACAATGATGTTAAGGAGATTGGCATATGATGTATATAGAAGCGGTGAGGCACCTGTCATTATTGTTAGCTCATCTCGGATTAGTTTTGATTATAAATTAGTCGCAAGTTTAATAGAAAACCTGAACCATGAACTTAATCAGAAAATTCCTGAAGGCCAACACATACCTCCGATAAAGCCTGTTATTATAATTGATGACGCAGCTTCACTCATCCGACATGTAAATCGTTTAAAGGATTACCTTACGTCAAGAGGCAGACCTGCTCTCATCATTGCTGCTGAGCGCAAGGGGGAATGGGATTTGATGTGGAAGACATTTCCATTCCAAATACCGAAAGAAAATATTTATGAATTAAGTGAACAATTGACTGATGATGAAAAGATTAAAATTATTGATCATCTTTATAATTTGGGTTACATCCAAACAAAAGGAACATTTTGGGATGCTATCATTGACAGGGAGTTAGAAGATTCCTTTTTTGCTACGATATATACTTTAGTCCATCCTTCAAAAAAACCGTTGAATCTGATTATCCAAGACCAATATCAAAATCTAACTAATCTTACACAGAAAGCTTTTCAATATATATGCTGTTTCCATCAATTCAATCTTCCAATGAACCTCGAACTTTTAGTCCGATCTTTAAAATGTACTTATGCCGATTTTAATAGCGATGTTATTGAGAAAGATGCTGCCAAAGTAATATTTGAAGAACAAGATGAAATTGGGAATCTTCTTTATCGCACTCACCACCGTATTATAGCCAAAAAAACAGTAGAATCATTCTTTGGTGACCCAGAAATGCAAAAAAATATCTTCTTAGAAATCTTCAAGGAAGCCATTTTAACAAATCGTAAGGAAAGGGAAATCTGTGAGAAACTTTTGGTTGAGCATATTGGACCAAATGCTAAGCCACAGATTCTTTCCCATGAACAACAAAGACAAATCTTTAGAACAATTTGTGAAAAGAATCCTGTTCGGAGTTTGGTACATCATTGGGGCGTGTTAGAAGTGGATGACCATCAACCTTTGGAAGCAGAAAGGTTATTGAAATGGGCTTTGGAAATACCACGAGATGATATTGAATCATATCGTGGTGAATCAGACCAAAATATTCTAACCTCTCTTGGTAGTCTTTATTCCCGTATGGGCATAGATTGCATCAAAAAAAGTAAAATGAAAGAAGCCGAAGAATATTTTGAAAAAGCTGAAGCATCCTTTCAAAACGCAAAACATGGAGAATTCCCAAATGCGTATGCCTATCATAGTCATGCGTATATGTGGTATTCGAGAGGGAATCAAACAGGAGATGAAGTAGAAAAAATAAATCATTATGCTAATGCCTTAGAAATCTTATCAATTGCAAAGGACAACTTGAATGAAGAGGAACTTCAACAAATTTATGAGTTAGAAACATTAATCTGGTCTCAAATTGGAGATGAAACAAGAATTGTCCAAAGCTTGGAAACCTTGCGAGATAAATTTAAAAGTGCACGCGGTTATTATCTAAACGCTGAGTTACTGTGGCGCAAGGCACAGGAGAAAGAAGGCGAAGAAAGAAAAAAGATTTTTGAGTTAGCAATGAGGAAAGTTGAAAAGGGACTCAAAGTTTTCCCTCAAGACGAACATTGCCTCCGTTTGCAGTGTAAATTATTAAAAGAACTATTGCCCGGTGATTTAAATGGGTATTACGAATCTCTGACGAAATGGAAAACAGCAGCCACTATGCCAAATGCATGGCTTTTATATGAATTGGGAAGGACTGCCTTCATCTTAGGATATTATGACCATTCTAAAGACTTCTTTAAAGAATTAGAAACTGGCGTTGGGATGGGACATAAATTGCGTTCTCGTCCTCGGAATCCTATCCTTGATGAAAAAGAATATAAGAAAGAATTTGAGGGAAATATAGTAAAGATATTATCATCATATGAGGGATACATCCGATGTGAGACTCTACGAAGCTTAAGATATAATATTGCATTTCGTCCAATTGCCAGTAATTTTACACCTTCTCCTGGAGATTCAGTAAAATTCCATATAGAGTTTAGCTATAGAGGACTAAGAGCAGAAAATGTAAGAAAAATATAAGTAAAATGGGTAAATGAAAGGTAAATGGGACAAAGGCCTCACCCTTCTCAAGCACTCAGAACCGTTCTTCACAATCGCACCCTGAGAGAATGGAATGTCAAGGATACAAAAGATTAGGCAGAGGATTAGTGATAAGGACTATTACATTTCATCACATGCAGAAGATGAAATGCTTGATGATAAAATAGAGAGAGTTGATATAGAGAATGCCGTTCTTAAAGGAAGGATTGAAAAGAAACTAACAGAGGACATAAGGGGCGTAAGATATAGAATTGAAGGGCCTGCCAGAGATGGCAGAAAACTTCATGTTATTTGTAGACAAAAAGACGACGGAAATCTTATTATAATAACAGCATATGCTTTAACGGAGGGAATATGATTTGTGAATTCTGTGGAGGACAAACAGCAACGAAGAAGGTTAAAAGGCAACACTGGCTCCATAACAAACTGTATATAGTTGAAAATGTAGAGGCAGAGGTCTGTTCTGAATGCGGCGAGCGCTATTTTCATGCCAAAGTCCTTGAAGAGATAGACTATCTTCTTGAAAAAGAACATGTTGTCAAAGAACAAATAAATGTAGAAGTTGTTAGCCTATAAAAATAGAGTAGAAAAAAACTCCATGCTCCGGAGGCGCTATGGCAAAACCTTTAGTTGGCATATTAATGGGTAGCGATTCAGACCTTCCTGTCATGGAAGAGGCTGTAAAGGTGTTAAAGGATTTTGATATACCGTATGAAATCACAATTTCATCTGCCCATCGTTCACCAAAAAGAACTTCGGATTATGCAAAAAGCGCGGCAGACAGGGGTATCAAGGTTATTATTGCAGGCGCAGGAAGAGCAGCGCACCTTGCAGGATTTATAGCAGCAGAGACAATATTGCCTGTTATTGGCGTACCCATAGATTCATCTTCTTTAAAAGGTATGGATGCGCTTCTATCCACTGTCCAGATGCCTGGGGGTGTGCCTGTTGCAGCAATGGCAATCGGCAAGGCAGGGGCAAAGAATGCAGGGATATTTGCGGCGCAGATACTTGCTACGGCTGATAAAGGGCTGCATGAAAAACTTAAGGCATACAAAGAAAAACAGGCAAGCGCGGTGGAGAAAAAGGCAAAAAAACTCAACTCCTCGATTAAAGATTTCGGGGACAAGCTATGACCATCTTTTTTAAAGGAGCCGACGTATTACTCAACGGTTCAGCTCAGAAGCAGATTCCGGATATTTTTAAAAGAGGCGGAGTAATTGTATATCCCACAGAAACCTTTTACGGCCTTGGGGTTGACCCTTTTAATGAGGCTGCGGTAAATAAACTTTTTAAATTAAAAGCCCGCGACCCTGACAAACCGATATCAATCCTGATTAAAGATGAAAAGATGCTTCTGGAGCTTGTTGAAGAAATCCCGTCATCCGCAGAAATATTGAGAAAAAAATTCTGGCCGGGGCCTTTGACAATTATATTCAAGGCAAAAAAATTAATTCCATCCGTTATTACTGGAAACACAGGCAAAATAGCCGTTAGAATATCCAGTAACCCTATAACTCAAAAACTTCTTGAAATAATAGATTCTCCTATTACAACAACCAGCGCTAATCCATCGGGCAAAAAAAGTCCAGTAACAGCAGATGAGGTTGCAGGCTATTTTGGAGATAAAATAGACCTGATAATTGATGGCGGCCTGTTATCCGGTAAACTCGGCTCAACGATTGTAGATGCGACAGAAGAAAAATTGAAAGTAATAAGAGAAGGTGAAATCCCTGTAAAGACCGTATTAGCGTCGGTTCAACAATAAAGCGCACCGCTTGGGAAAGCAGAAAGGATATCCTGATCAGATGGCGCTTGCCTAAAGGGACTGATTTCAGTAAGATTAGCGATGTGCAGATAACAGAGATATAATCATCGCTCTTAAACAATCGCCCCAGGAAATGGATAGGGGTTAAATTCACCACTGGAGGTATGAATGACCAATAATAATTCCTTTCAAGAAGTTCTGGACAGACTTGAGAAGGTAAATAAACATCTCAATCTCCCCCCCGCAATCTACAACAGGCTGCGCTGCCCCCGACGTTCTCTGATAGTCTCCCTCCCTGTTAGGATGGACAATGGAGAGGTCAGATATTTTGAAGGCTACAGGGTGCATTATAACACTGCCAGAGGCCCTGCCAAAGGCGGTATAAGATACCATCCTAATGTTACGCTAAATGAAATAATAACCCTTGCTGCGCTTATGACATGGAAATGCGCGGTTGTAGACGTACCGTTCGGGGGCGCTAAAGGCGGCGTTGCCTGCGACACCACAAAAATGAGCCGCGACGAGATAAAACATTTGACCCGCAGGTATACATACGAAATAGCGATGCTGATAGGTCCTGAGTCTGACATACCCGCGCCTGATATGTATACAAACGAACAGGTAATGGCATGGATAATGGATACCTACAGCACAATAAAAGGATACTCTGTGCCGGGTGTTGTTACAGGAAAACCTGTTTGTATCGGAGGCTCTCTGGGTAGAAAGACCGCCACCTCCCAGGGTCTTGTAACTGTGCTGCTGGAGGCTGTCAAACATCTTGGGCTTCCGCAGACAGGTCTTACAATTTCTATAATAGGCTTTGGCAATGTGGGAGCAGCAGCAGCAGACATACTATATGAAAAGGGGATGCGCATAGTGGGCCTAGCAGATTCCAAAGCCGCTATCTATAATCCCAAGGGACTGGATATAAACGCTGTGAAAAAACATAAGTCTGATAAAAAATATCTTGCGGGCTTCAAAGGCGCAGATGAGATTTCTGTGGATGAGTTGGTCGGCCTTAAGTGCGATGTGCTGATCCCTGCTGCACTGGAAGGCCAGATAAACTCAAAAAATGCAAACAATGTTAAAGCCAAAATCATTGCAGAAGGCGCTAATGACCCGACAACCCGGGAGGCAGATACAGTACTGAATGAAAAGGGTGTGTTTATACTCCCCGATATCTTGGCCAATGCTGGAGGCGTTGTTGTCTCATACTTTGAATGGGTACAGGATATACAACGGTTTTTTTGGCAGGAAGACGAGATACAAAAAAAATTAGATGGGATTATGATTAAAGCCTTTAAACATGTGCTGGCAATATCTCAGGATAAAAAAGTAGATATGCGAACGGCTGCAATGATTCTGGGGGTTGGCCGGGTAGCTGAAGCCAGCGCGGTAAGAGGTTTGTATCCCTGATTCACGTTGACAAAATACAGATGATAAAATACCTCTTGAAAAGTTAAAATAACTCTGCTAAATTTGTCATCTTCTTCTTCACTAAACTTGCCCCTGATTGCCCCCGACAGAATCTATCGGGGGGTACCAATGGCAGGTAGTTATCAACAGGTGTTGATAATGTTGTGGGTAATTTTCTTTGGGTGTTTTTACTATGAGTACAATTGACATCTGGAAAAAATGTCTTGAGGCTGTTAAGGGCCAAATACCCGGTCAGCATTTTAATACATGGTTTAAGCCTATAAGTGTAGCAGGTATCAATGAAACCTCTTTAGAATTGGAGGTTCCCAACCGCTTTTTTCTGGAATGGCTGAAGGACCATTATCTCCCTCTTATACAAGAGGCCATTACAAAAACAAGTCAGAGGGAATATTCTATCGTATGGCGTATAGGAAAAGTATCGACGCAACGTACCTCCATACCTGTTTCAACCGCCCTTTCACAAACATCTGCTGTCGCTGAAAGAGTTCTGACAAACACAGGTTTTAACCCGTATTATACCTTTGAAAATTTTGTTGTGGGAAAAGATAATCAACTTGCCCACGCAGCGTGTACTGCTGTGGCTAATCAATTTTCCAATAAATATAATCCTCTTTTTGTATACGGCGGGGTTGGGTTGGGGAAAACTCATCTCCTCCAGGCTATTGGACATAATGTCCTTCAAAGAACTAACTCCACCAAGATATGCTACTATACATCTGAAGGATTTATGAATGAGTTTGTAAGCGCGATGCAGCGCGGTAAGATGGATGATTTTAGAAATAGGTTCAGGCGGTCAGATCTCCTCCTTATAGATGATGTCCAGTTTTGGGCAGGAGGCAAGGGGAGAACCCAGGAGGAATTCTTTCATACCTTTAACGCCCTCTATGAGGCACATAAGCAAATTGTAATTACCAGCGATAAATACCCGAAAGATCTTGATGGCCTGGAGGAAAGGCTCAGGAGCCGTTTTGAGATGGGTTTAATTGTTGATATCCAGCCCCCTGATATGGAAACAAAAATGGCCATTCTGCAAAAAAAAGCAGTGTTGGAATCCGTCGTCCTTCCTGATGATGTCACCCGTTTTTTGGCATCTCTTGGCAGCTCCAATATCAGGGAGTTAGAGGGTTATCTTGCCAGGACAATCGCGGTATCTTCATTATCAAGCAAAGAGATTACTCTGTCTATGGTTAAGGATACTCTCAAAGATATAATGAAGGACAATAAAATAAAGGTTATAACTATTGACATGGTTCAAAAGGCTGTGGCTTCATTTTTTAATATAAGTGTGGCTGACCTAAAATCCAAAAGAAGACTGAGAAATTTTGTTGTGCCGAGACAAATAGCAATGTATTTTGCAAGGGAGTGTTGTAAATCTTCATTCCCTGAGATAGGAACCGCCTTTGGTAATAAAGATCATTCCACAGTTATCCATGCCGTCAATAGGATAAAAAAGCTAATAGAAAAAGACCCTGAGCAGAGAAGGGTTGTCCGTTCTATAAAAGATATTATAAATAAATGATAATAAATTGTGGAAATGGTGGTGTTTTATTGTGGATTTAAGTTTGTTTTTTTATAATAATGTTTTATTGGTTGTGTTTTTGTTGATAAGTTTTATTGTTTTCCATATATTAATAGTGGTGGATTGTTAATAAATTTTATATACTTATGTTTTTTTCCACAAAAATGGCTGCTCTATAACTACTACTAATTTAAATATATTTAATAAAGATATAAAAACAAAAGGAGACTTATTATGAAATTTCAAATTGAAAAACCTATATTTTTAAAAGCGCTTCAGCGGGTTCAGGGAATCGTTGAAAAAAGGAATACTATGCCAATATTAGCCAATATACTAATAAAGGCACAGCATGGAAAGATTGAAATAATGGCAACCGATCTTGAAGTGTCAATTAAAGATTTATGCGATGTAGTGGTAATAAAAGAGGGGAATGCGACAATAAACGCAAGAAAACTTTTTGAAATAATAAAAGAGGCCCCGGAAGACAAAATAGATATAGCAGATGAAGACGGCGGAAAAATAACCATAAAAAGTGGAAAGGCTAAATTTAATATAGTTGGTCTGCCTGTAGAAGAATTTCCATCTTTTCCTGTTTATGACGAAGGAGGGTTTTTTAGAGCGGCGCCGGAAACATTAAAGGAAATGATAGAAAAGACGGTCTTTGCCTCTTCCACAGATGAGACACGATATAATATAAACGGTGTGTTTGTGGAAAAAGATGGGACAAAGATAAGAATGGTGGCAACAGACGGCCACCGCCTGGCTGTAATAGAAAAAAACAGTGAGTGGCCGGAGCTTAATAAAGGGGTTATACTGCCGCGAAAGGGAATTTTAGAGTTAAAGAAATTCCTTGATGACGCAGTGGAGGGGGCTTTCTCCTTGGCCTTTACAGTTAATAGTATGATTGTGAAAAAAGACTCTACTGTTTTAGTTATACGACTTATAGATGGAGAATTCCCTGATTATAAACAGGTTATACCAAAGGGTAACGACAGTAAGGTAAAATTGGGGAGAGTGGATTTTTTAAGTTCTTTAAGAAGGGTTTCCCTGCTCTCTATGGAAAAGGGAAGAGGTGTTAAATTCGGTTTGTCAAAAGGAAAGTTGGAGCTTTCTTCTAATAATCCTGATGTCGGGGAGGCAAGGGAAGAGATAGGTGTGGACTATAAGAACGATGGGTTGGAGATTGGTTTTAATGCCACATATATGATGGAGGCTTTAGGGGTTATTGGAGGGGATGAAATTGTCCTTGAGCTTAAAGACCGTGAAAGTCCGGCCATGTTGAAATCAGCCATCCCAAATGGTTATGTGTATGTTATCATGCCCATGAGAATTTAAGCAATACGTTATACCTAAAAAACAGGGAGGATATATGGCAAGTCTTAACAAGGCAATGTTAATAGGAAATCTTGGCAAAGACCCTGAAATAAAATACACCCCGGAAGGTCTGGCAATAGCAAAGTTCAGTATAGCCACAAAAGAACAGTGGAAAGATAAAGACGGCAAAAAACAGGATAAGACCGAATGGCATAATATTGTTACTTTTGGTAAATTGGCGGAGATATGCGGCGAATACCTTGTAAAGGGCAAACAAGTCTATATCGAGGGCAGGATACAGACAAGAAGTTGGGACGATAAGGACGGCAATAAAAAATATATGACAGAGATTGTCGCCAACACCATGCAGATGCTCGGCAAAGCAGATGCCTCATTAAAGGGCGCAACGGTTACCGATGAAAATGCTGTTGTTTCAGAACCACCTCATATGGATGAGGATGTTCCTTTTTAAGTTGATGAGTTTAGGAGATGGGAAATTATGCTCGCCAAACGTATAATACCCTGTCTTGATGTAAAAGACGGCCGAGTCGTAAAGGGTATAAGTTTTGTTCAGCTTAAGGATGCAGGAGACCCTGTAGAATGTGCCAAGGCATATGAAGAACAAGGGGCGGACGAGATGGTCTTTCTGGACATAACCGCATCCTATGAAAAAAGAAACATTATTATTGACATTGTTGAAAGGACAGCCACAGAGGTTTCTATGCCGCTCACAGTTGGCGGCGGCATAAGGACACTGGAGGATATAAAAACCTTACTTCGGGCAGGCGCGGATAAGGTGTCAATCAATACCACAGCCGTAGAAGACCCGGAGTTTGTAAAAAAGGCGTCTGAAAGGTTTGGAAGCCAATGTATTGTTGTTGCCATTGACGCAAAGAGGAGAGAGGCGCTTGTGCCAGCATGGGACGTCTATACCAACGGCGGAAGAAAAGACAGCGGGCTTGACGCGGTTTCCTGGGCAAAGAGGGTGGAAGTGCTTGGCGCAGGCGAGATACTCTTGACCAGCATGGACAGGGATGGCACAAAGGAGGGATACGACATAGCTCTCACATCAAGCATATCAGAGAAAGTTGGCATACCTGTTATTGCATCAGGCGGCGCAGGCAGCCTTGAGCATCTTTACACCGCATTTAAAGAGGGAAAGGCAGATGCTGTGCTTGCAGCCTCTATATTCCACTTCGGCGAGTTCACCATCCCGCAGACAAAAAGATTTCTTAAAGAAAAGGGGATAAATATAAGAGAAGAATATTAAAGAAATCTTTTCCTGTTATACCTTAAATCCTTTTGCTTTATCAAAACCAATCTGAAGGGCTTTTTTATTCAAATCAAGAAATGCGGCAGGAACCCGTGCGAGTACCGCCCTTTCAAGCGCCTCGTGGGAGATAATCTTTGTAATCTCGGTTATCATACCCAAAGCAATTATATTGGCAACTATGGTTTTGCCAAGTTCATTCCTTGCAATAGTCGTTATAGGAAAAGAGTAGGCCTTGAAATTTCCGGAGGGAATATTCTTTACCTCGTCTGAATCCACAAGCAGTATGCCGCCGTCCTTTATGTCCTTATAGTATTTTGTGCATGCCTCCTGTGTCATGGCAAGCATGGCATCAATGCTGGTTGCCTTTGGGTAATCTATCTCCTCATCGCTTATTATAACCTCACTCTTGGATGCGCCGCCCCTTGACTCAGGGCCGTATGACTGGCTCTGCGAAGCGTTCTTGCCGCCGTATATTGATGCGGCCTCTGCCATTATAATACCAGCCAGAATTATACCCTGGCCGCCTAAACCGCTGAATCTCATTTCATATCTCTGTCCCATTATAACCTCCATGTCGCTTTGCTCCAATGCAAAATGCAAAGTGTAAATTTCAAATTTAAAAAACCTTAATTTTACAATTTGCAATCTTCAATTTACAATTAGACATTCATAGAATATCGCTTACTTCCCCTGCGCCTTTGCCATTAACTTCTCATATTCCTCGCAATATTCCGGTCTCTCTGTTTTATGCAAAACCCCTCTCAAAAGTTTTCCCTGTAGCTGCTCCGGGGTCATTTTAGCTGCTTGAGCCACAGAAACAGTCCCTTCTTTCTCAACCTTCTCCATCATCTCAGATGCGCTCTTCATTTTGTTAAATCTTCCGTAATAGGTTGGGCAGGAATCAAGGATATCCACCACTGCCGTGCCTTTGTGCATGATAGCGTCATAGATTGTCTTTTCAAGCTCCTGGCAGTGATACGCAGTCCCCCTTGCCACAAATGTTGCGCCTGCAGCCTTTGCAAGATTACATGTGTCAAATGTCGGCTCAATGCTTCCGTATTTTGCTGTCGTTGCTATCATGCCCTGAGGGGTTGTTGGCGAAGACTGTCCGCTGGTCATACCATAGATATAATTATTGTAAACCAGAATAACCATATCCATATTCCTTCTGCATGCATGGATGAAATGATTCCCTCCGATAGCCAATGCATCTCCATCTCCGGTTGTTATAATCACTTTAAGTTTTGGCTTTACCAATTTAAGCCCTGTTGCATAAGCAATGGCCCTTCCGTGAAGGGTATGGAGTGTGTTGAAATCCAAATAGCCCGGCGTCCTGCTGGAGCAGCCTATGCCGGAGACCATGGCAATGTCGTCCTGCGGAATGCCTGTTGCATGGATAGCCCTTAAAAGGCTCTTCATCACTATTCCGTGCCCACATCCAGGACACCATAAATGCGGAAGCTTGCCTTTTCTCATATAAGAACTATAATCAAAGGGTTTTTTCTCTTTATAAGGAACTGTTGCTATTGCAGCCTGTGTAGACATTGTATCCTCCATGTCGCTTTGCTCCAATGCAAAATGCAAAATGCAAAGTGCAAAGTGTAAATTTCAAAATTTAAAAAACCTTAATTTTGCAATTTGCAATCTTCAATTTACAATTAGACATTCATAGAATGTCGTTTACCCGTCTATCATATCCCTTGCAACCATCACATCAGCGGGAATCACTGTCGCATCAACCGGCTTGCCAAGAATGGCGTTCATTATCTGCTTCGGGTGAATCGGGTCTGTATCAACCCTGAATATGCCTCTTACCTCGCATCTGCCCCTGGATGCGCGCTGCACCTCATGTACAATCTGGCCAAGGTTCATCTCCGGCACTATAATGGTCTTCACCTGTTTTGCCATCTCCTCTACTGCATCATCAGGGAACGGCCAGAGGGTTAATGGCCTTAAAAGCCCTGCCTTAATGCCTTTGCTCCTGAGCTCCTTAACGGCAAACTTTGCGCTCTTTGCGCACACACCGTATGCAAAGACCCCAATCTCCGCGTCGTCAAGATAAAACTCCTCATTCTTCCAGATAGTCTCTCTGTTATCGTATACCTTTTTTACAAGTCTTTCGTTGGATTCCTGGATAAGCTTTGTATTGCCGCTGGGAAAGCCGTCCGGCGCATGATAAAGCGCTGTAATATGGAACCTGTAACCTTCGCCGTAAGCAGCCAGCGGCGCAACCTTGCCGTTTTTTACTTCATAAGATTTGTATTCTGAAGGAGGACAGGTTGGCTTTGCCCTTTCAATCACCTCTATCTCTCCAGGCTCAGGAAGGGTAACAGCCTCTCTCATGTGACCTATGACCTCGTCATATAATATCAGCACAGGCGTCCTGTAGATCTCAGACAGGTTAAATGCCCTTATGGTTTCATGCAGCGCTTCCTGCACGGAAGAAGGGCTAAGGGTAATGGCAGGATGGTCGCCGTGGGTTCCCCATTTTGCCTGCATTACATCAGACTGGCTTGGACCTGTTGGATAACCTGTGGACGGACCGCTCCTCATAACATCTACGATGACGCACGGTACCTCAGCCATGCACGCATAGCCGATGCCTTCCTGCATAAGAGAAAAACCGGGGCCCGATGTCGCTGTCATTGACTTTAGGCCGCCAAGCGCAGCCCCGACAATTGCGGATACGCTTGCAATCTCATCTTCCATCTGAATAAATACGCCGCCCATCTTTGGGAGCTTTGCAGCCATAACCTCCATAATCTCAGTGGACGGTGTAATTGGGTAACCTGCATAAAATCTGCATCCTGCATAAAGTGCACCCTCTACGCATGCCTCATTACCCTGTATAAATTTCCTCTGTTTGCCTTTTTTTATGGTCATAAACTCTCCTCTATCGCGCTTGTATAATTTAACATAAAGTGTAAAGAGAAAAACTTAAAGCTCAAAATCTTAACTTTGCATTTTGCGAGCTTTACGCTGGAAAGACCCGGATTGCAAAGTCAGGGCATCTTAAGTCGCATAGCTGGCAACCTGTGCATGCCTCCAGATTTTTAACTCCCACAACCGTGCCTTTCATCTCTAACACATTGGTCGGACAAAAATCAACACAGATATCGCATCCCTTGCAGAACTTTTCATTAATCTCTATACGCCATATTTTTTTTGCCGCCTCAGCCATTTATTGCCTCCTTCTTATTTCTTTAACAACTCCATAATTGTCTTCCCAATATCCGCAGGGGTCTTTGTAACCTTTATCCCTGCCTTCATCATTGCCTCAAACTTTTCCTCCGCAGTTCCCTTGCCTCCCGATATTATCGCGCCTGCATGTCCCATCCTCTTCCCCTTCGGCGCTGTAACGCCTGCGATATAGCCCACCACAGGCTTTTTAACATTCCTCTTTACAAATTCCGCAGCCTCTTCCTCTGCTGTGCCGCCTATCTCGCCTATCATAATCACGGCATCCGTATCCTTATCCTTTTCAAACATCTCAAGCGCTTCTATAAAATTAGTGCCGTTCACAGGATCTCCGCCTATGCCAACACATGTTGACTGCCCCAAACCCAATCTTGTCAACTGGTCAACAGCCTCATAAGTAAGCGTGCCGCTCTTTGAAACAACGCCGACCCGCCCTTTTTTATGTATATGGCCCGGCATGATGCCTATCTTACATTCATCAGGGGTTATAACCCCCGGACAATTTGGCCCGATAAGCCTGGATTTTCTGCCATCCATAAATCTTTTGACCTTCACCATATCCAGAACAGGTATCCCCTCTGTTATGCACACCACAAGCTCTATTCCTGCATCCACCGCCTCCATTATCGCATCTGCCGCAAATGCCGCAGGCACATATATTACAGATGCGCTTGCGCCGGTCTTTTTTCTTGCCTCATCCACTGTGTCAAAAACAGGAATACCGTCAACATTCATGCCGCCTTTCCCCGGCGTTACGCCGCCCACCATCTTTGTGCCGTATTGAACCATCTGCCTTGTGTGAAATTGCCCCTGTTCGCCGGTTATTCCCTGACAGATTACCTTGGTATTTTTATTTACAAGGATGCTCATGAAGCCTCCGCTAAACTCTTTAAACTATTTAAAATGTCTTTGCTGCTTGTACTACCTTTTCCGCTGCCTCGTCCATCTTTTCCGCAGTTATAATATTTAAACCTGATTCAGATAAAATCTTTCTGCCCAAATCCACATTCGTCCCCTGCAAACGGACAACCAGCGGAACCTTTATGCCAACCTCTTTTGCGGCAGCTATCACACCCTCCGCGATTATATCGCATCTCATTATCCCGCCGAATATGTTTATCAAAACCGCCTTTACCTTTTCATCTGACATCAAAATCTTAAATGCCGCAGTAACCTGATCCTTGTTTGCGCCGCCGCCCACATCAAGAAAATTCGCAGGCATGCCGCCGTAGAGTTTTATGATGTCCATTGTCGCCATTGCAAGACCAGCGCCATTTACCATACATCCTATGTTGCCGTCAAGCGCAACATAATTAAGGCTGTGCCGTGACGCATCCACCTCTTTCGGGTCTTCTTCATCCAGGTCGCGCATATCATATATATCCTTGTGCCTGAAAAGCCCGTTATCGTCAAAACCCATCTTTGCGTCCAATGCGATAATATTCCCGTCCTTTGTGATAACAAGCGGGTTTATCTCAGCCATTGATGCGTCAGAATCAACAAATGCCTGATAAAGTCCGGTCATAAATTTAACAGCCTTATTCACAATGGACTTGTCTATATTGAGTCCGAATGCAAGTTTCCTTGCCTGAAATGCCTGCAAACCAACAGCAGGGTCAACATACTCCTTTAAAATTTTTTCAGGGCTCCTAACTGCAACCTCTTCTATCTCAACCCCGCCTTCCGATGATGCCATAACAACAACTCTCTGTGTGCCTCTGTCAACAACAATCCCAAGATAAAGTTCCCGTGCTATCTGACAGCCCTCTTCTATAAGAACCTTTTTTACCTTTTTGCCCTCAGGCCCTGTCTGATGGGTTACCAATTTTTTGCCGAGCATCACCTCTGCAAATTCCCTTGCCTCCTGATGATTCTTCGCAAGCTTCACACCGCCTGCCTTGCCCCTGCCGCCTGCGTGTATCTGCGCCTTTACAACGCAAAGCCTATCGCCCATGAAGTTCTTGGCAATATCTTCTGCTTCATCAGGCGTCCACGCAACCCTCCCCTTCGGCACAGCAACACCATATTTTATCAAAATCTCTTTTGCCTGATATTCGTGGATATTCACTTTTACGAGACCTCCTCAACAAAATAAAAAAACCGTCCGGCCATTTTAGTTGGGAGTTCGTAGTACGGAGTATGTGTTTTTACTTCTAACTCCGAACTCAAAACTCATAACTTAATCGCCCAGACGGTCGGCTTGTCTTTCAATAAAACCTCTTCCGCTCCCCGGTGGTAGCCACCTTTATTCCGTCAGTTGCGGAAAAAACCGGTTACTACTATGCACAGGTATGGTAACACAAGAAAAGCTGTTGTCAAGCGATTTTCGGAAATTTGTCAACCCAAAGGAGGACAGTTTACTTGCTGCTAACACCGCATCTGAAAATTATTGACTTGTTTACGAAAAAGGCATACTATCCCATCTATTAAAGTTTAAAGAGATGGTGATTGGATTATGAGGATACGAAAGGCTGTATTTCCTGCCGCTGGTTTTGGGACAAGATTTTTGCCTGCCACAAAGGCGATCCCAAAGGAGATGCTGCCTCTTATAGACAAGCCGTTAATCCAGTATTCTGTTGAGGAGGCCAAAAATTCCGGGCTTGAAGAGATAATTATTGTAACCGGGATGGGCAAAACCGCTATTGAAGACCACTTTGATGTAACCTTTGAATTAGAAATACTCCTGAAGGAAAAAAAGAAGACAGATATATTAAGGATGATCGAAGAGGTATCTAACCTGGCGCATTTCTCTTATACACGGCAGAAAAAACCATTAGGGCTCGGACACGCTATCCTTTGCGCAAAAAATCTTGTCGGCATGGAGCCATTTGCCGTATTCTTAAGCGATGATGTAATAGATGCAAATGTTCCGGTTATGAAACAGATGCTTAAGGTCTTCCGCCAATATCCGGCTACTATTCTGGCGGTTCAGCGGGTTCCGATGAAAGATGTGCATCATTACGGCATCATAGAAGCAAAAAAGATAGGGCCGAGGATTTACAAGGTTATTGACATGGTAGAAAAACCGCTCCCTAAAGATGCGCCTTCAAATCTGGCAATTATAGGCAGATATATCCTTATGCCTGAGATATTTGCCATGCTGGAACAGACAAAGACAGGCAAGGGCGGAGAGGTTCAACTTACTGACGGGCTTAAAATGCTTTCCAAAAAACAGCCCATATATGCATACGAATTTGAAGGGGACAGGTATGATGCTGGCGATAAACTCGGTTTTTTAAAGGCCAATGTATCCTTTGCGATAAAGAACCCTAATATAAAAAAAGAATTTAAGAAATTTTTAAAAGGGCTTAGGCTCTAACAAATTGTAAAATGCAGATTGGAAATTGGAAATTTAAAATCTAAAATCTACAATCTTCATTTTTCCAATGGAGCGGCAAGTGGCAAAGATACCTAAAAAAGAGGTCATGGATCAGCCAATTTCTAAAGACATTGGCATGATATTCCGATACTTGTATGAGGAGACGGAAAATATCGGGCTGCATAGTGAATCTGCTATAAACCATACCCCTGTTGTTGATATACTTTCAACATCAGACAGCATAATAATTGAGATTGAGCTGCCGGGCGTGAGGCAGGGAGAAATAGATGTTTCTATCCTGCGCAATGAGGTTACTATTAAGGCCCTTAAGTATGAGTGCTTTGACGAAAAAAAGATAAATTTTGTCTGTATGGAAAGAAGCTTTGGGAATTTCTTCAGGGTTATAGACATTCCATCTCCTGTTGACACAACCAGAATAAAGGCGGCATTCAGGGATGGCTTGTTAACCATTACATTGCCGAGGATTGAAGAGAAGCGCGGGGTTCCAAAAAAGATTAGTATAGAATCATAAAATTAGCTCATGGTTCATAGCTCATAGTTTTTACTATCAGCCATGAGCCATTAGCTATCAACTCAATTATTTGGAGGGGCATAGTGGCCGACGAAAAAGAAAAACAGGAACAAAAGGGAGAAGAACTTCAAATCCCTGATATCCTTCCCTTGCTGCCGATAAGGGATATAGTAATATTTCCTTTTATGATAGTCCCATTGTTTGTCGGAAGGGAAAAGTCCATATATGCTGTGGATTCGGCCCTTGCAAAGGAACGTCTTGTCTTTCTGACAACGCAGAAGGATATTTCCAATGAGGAGCCGGGGCCAAATGACCTCTATCAGACAGGAACAGTTGGAATGGTAATGAGGATGCTGAAACTGCCTGACGGCCGTGTAAAGGTGCTTATTCAGGGGCTTGCGAGGGGAATTATAAAAGAGTATACCCAGGAAAAACCCGGCTATATTGTTAATATTGAAAAGGTTAAAGAAGCCCCTGTGCTTCAGCCAACCCCTGAGGTAGAGGCGCTGATGCGGAATGTAAGGGAGCAGCTTGAAAAACTTGCCTCGCTTGGCAAAACAATATCTCCGGAAATTATGATGATAATAGAAACCGTAAATGAGCCAGGAAGATTAGCTGATATTGTGGCTGCAAATCTCGGCCTCAAGGTTGAAGATGCCCAGATTATCCTGGAAATAATAGAACCTATAAAGCGGCTTGAAAGGGTGAATGAATACCTTGTAAAAGAGCTCCATGTTGCCACTATACAGGTAAAGATACAATCCCAGGCAAAAGAGGAAATGGATAAAAGCCAACGTGAATACTATCTGAGAGAACAGATGCGGGCCATAAAGAGCGAACTTGGCGAACTTGAGGAGATAACCGAAGAGATTGATGAGATAAGAAAAAAGATAAAAAAAGCCAAGATGCCGCCTGATGTTGAAAAAGAGACATTAAAACAGACAGACCGGCTTGAGTCAATGCACCCTGATGCGGCAGAGTCCGCAATTATAAGGACATACCTTGACTGGCTTGTTGAACTCCCGTGGAGCAAATCAACAAAGGACACGCTTGAAATTAAAAAGGCCAAGAATGTCCTTGATGAAGACCACTATGACCTTGAAAAGATTAAAGAGCGCATACTTGAATATCTGGCGGTAAGAAAACTTCAAGAGAAGAGCAAAGGTCCGATACTTTGCTTTGTCGGCCCGCCTGGCGTTGGCAAAACCTCATTGGGCAGATCAATAGCAAGGGCCATGGGCAGGAAATTTGTGCGCATATCCCTAGGCGGGATAAAAGACGAGGCTGAGATAAGGGGACACAGGAGAACATACGTGGGCGCTCTGCCTGGAAGGATAATCCAGGGAATGAAGCAGGCAGGCACAAACAATCCTGTATTTATGATGGATGAGATAGATAAGATAGGAACGGATTTCAGGGGCGACCCGTCTTCAGCCCTTCTGGAGGTTTTAGACCCTGAGCAGAACAATGCATTCAGCGACCATTATCTGAATCTTCCCTTTGATCTTTCAAAGGTTATGTTCATAACAACAGCAAACATCCTTGATCCAATCCCTGATGCGCTTAAAGACAGGATGGAGGTGTTGGAGCTTGCAGGATATACTGGGGAAGAAAAACTTGAGATTGTAAAGAAATTTATAATAGAGAGACAGCTTAATGAAAACGGTTTAAACAGAAAACTCCTTGAGATAACCGACGATGCGCTTGAAAAGATAATCTCACAGTATACAAAGGAGGCGGGTTTAAGAAATCTGGAAAGGGAGATAGCCTCTGTATGCAGAAAGGTTGCCAGAAAGGTTGCAGAGGGTGAGAAGGTGCAAAGTCTTGTTACTGCAAAAACAGTTGAAGAATATCTTGGCATTCCTAAGTTCATACCGGAGACGGAACAGGAAGAGGATGAGATAGGCGTTGCCACAGGCCTTGCATGGACGCCTGTAGGAGGGGAAATCCTTTATATAGAGGCGACAACAATGAAAGGAAAAGGGAATCTTACGCTTACAGGCCACCTCGGGGAGGTAATGAAGGAGTCGGCGCACGCAGCCTTAAGCTATACAAGGAGCAGGGCGAAGGTCATTGGGCTTGCAGAAGATTTTTATAAAGAGATTGACATACACATCCATGTGCCTGCCGGTGCAATACCGAAGGACGGACCGTCCGCCGGTGTTACTATGGCAACTGCCCTCATATCAACGCTTACAAAAACCCCTGTAAGCAAAGACATCGCTATGACAGGAGAGATTACCCTGAGAGGAAGGGTGCTGCCGATAGGCGGCATCAGGGAAAAGGCGCTGGCAGCGCTTCGGGCCAAAATAAGGACCATTATATTGCCAGAGAGGAATAAAAAAGATATTGAGGAGATACCAAAGGATATCCGGAAAAAGATGAATTTTATATTTGTAAGGCATATGGACGATGTGCTGAAGATAGCGCTAAAGAAAAAGGTTAAGGCAATTAAAAAGCCCCTTCGTCCCATAGGCAAGAGAAATGTTGCTGTGGCAAGATGAATAGCTCATGGCTCACAGTATTTGTATTTGCTATCAGCTATGAACTATCAGCTATGAACTATCAGCTATGAGCTATCAGATATGAGCTATCAGATATGGAAATCAAAAAACTTGGAGAACTTGCTCTTATAAAAAGGCTGGCTGAGCAATTTACACCCGGCCATCCAAGGGTTGTAAAAGGTATCGGGGATGATGCATCTGTTACAATACAAGATGATTCCCAATATCTCCTGTGCACCACAGATACACTGGTTGAAGATATACACTTCTCTCTGCAATACACACCTTCCTACAATCTTGGCAGGAAGGCGGTAAGCATATCTCTAAGCGATATTGCAGCCATGGGTGGAACGCCGATGTTTCTCTTTACATCAATAATCCTTCCGCCTGCAACTTCGACAGATTTTATAAACCTTCTTTACAAAGGGATAAAGGAAATGGCCCTTGAGTTTGATGTTGCGCTTATCGGCGGTAACACATCATCATCTCCGGACAAGATAATAATCAACACAACAATACTTGGAGAGGTTCCAAAAGATCAGGTGATGTTCAGGAAAGGGGCATCTGTTGGAAACAGGATATATGTAACAGGCTGCCTTGGGGATTCAGGTCTGGGATTGAAGATGTTAAAAGAAAGTCAAAAGTCAAAAGTCAAAAGTCAAAACTTAAAAAATAAAGTCATACTGAAACATATTGACCCCTTGCCTCGTGTAAGGGAAGGAAGAGAGATAGCAAAAAAAAAACTTGCAACCTCAATGATTGATATAAGCGACGGCCTGATTTCAGATTTAAGGCATATCGCTGAAGAAAGCAGGGTTGGGGCGCAGATATGGCTTAAAAAACTGCCTCTCTCCACAGGCCTTAAAAAATGGCTGTCAGACCATCCTCAGGATATAGCGCTTGCGCTTAGCGGAGGAGAGGATTATGAGCTGCTATTTACTGCCCCAAAAGGGAATGACCCTCAGATAGATGCCCTGTCAAGTGAGCTGGGCATACCGATAACACAGATTGGTGAAATTGTGCCGGAGGGATGCGGGATAACTGTATTGGATGAGAAGGGAGATATATTCCATCTTGCAGTTGAGGGATTTGAACACTTTAAGACAGAGTAAAAATTTGGAGGCCTTATGAAGATAAAAGTCCAGATAGGTTATAAATTTATAATCGGATTTATTTTAGTTGTTTCTACAGCCGCATTTGCGCCCCGCTTTGTAGAGTCGCTGGATATTGTGGAATGGTTAAAGGAGCCCCTGAGTTTTTTAATTGCAATCCTCATAGGGCTGATACTGGGTTCTATCCTTACAAGAACCATTACAAAAGGCTTTCGCCAGCTTACAACAATTGCCAATGATATAAGCAGCGGCGACCTGACAAGACCTGACAACATAGGTATGAACGGAAAAATACTTGAGGATGAATCCACTGAGCTTGCTGCCGCCTTAAATGTAATGCTAAAAAATCTCAAGGGACTTGTAAATCATATAAAGGATGCGGCAGGCAATCTTTCTGAGGCTGCTGAAACATTAAATACACTGGTAACAAAAGGGCATAAAACTACCGAGGATATCAGCACAGGCACATCAAAGATATTTGAAGGCGCATTGGAACAGGCTGGCTATGTGGAAAATGCCTCAAAGACAATGGAGGAGATGGCAAAGATGTCTGATGATGTGTCTCTTAAGGCAACGGATATGGCGGCTGTGGCGGCTCAAACCAGATCCAGAGTCCAGAAAGGCGCTGCAATATCTACATCGGCTTTGAAAAAGATGGAGTCCATACTGCATGGCGTTGATTCCACAAAAGATATGATTATCGGCCTTGAGGAGAAGTTGAACAATATTCCGAAGATATTGGATGTAATCACTCACATATCAAGGCAAACAGACCTGCTTGCGATTAATGCAACCATAGAGGCGTCAAAGGCAGGCGAACACGGCAGGGGATTTGCAATTGTTGCCGAAGAGGTGCGCAGGTTCGCTGATAATACAAAACGTTCTGTAGAAGATGTTGCCTTTATAATCAAGGATATAAAGGCTGAGGTGGAGAGGCTGGTAAATGCTGAGGCAGAGAGCTCGGCGTTTACAAAGGAAGGGAGAGAGGATATCAATAAGGTTAAAGAATCGCTGGATGAGATTACTGCTTTTACTTCCGAGGTTGCGGATAAGGCAGAGAATATCCTTGTCCTTACGCAGAAACAGAAACAAGGAGGGGAAACGGCTGTCAGCCTTATAGAACAGATTGCGCATATAGCGAGAGAGAGTGTGTCTGCCACCGAAGAGGTGGATACGGTGGTTGATGGCCACAAGGCATCAATAGAAGAGATGTTGGCTTCTGCAAAAAAACTGTCAGGGTTTGCAGATGACTTAAAGCGGGTGGTATCCAGATTTAAGCTGGAGCAGGATGATGTTGAGATTTTGCCGGAGAATAAACCTCAAGTGCTGGAAATGGCGGAAAGGGGCGTATGACAGACGGCGATAAGCTTCTCATATACATAGATGACAAAATATTTGCCGTGGATGCGGATACGGTGGATGCGCTGGTGGAGACGGAACGGTTTTTCATGCTGCCGATGCTTCAGTCCCATTCATTTTCCGCCCCCTATCCCCTTCATGGAGGGGGACAGGGGGCGGTGGGATTTATAAAAGGCGTGATAACCAGGCGCGGTGATGTGGTCGTTGTGGTTGATATAGGGGATCTGTTTGGGGCGCCGTCGGTTCAAGGTGAAGGGAGATATAAGGTTCTTGTGCTTAAAAAAGACGCCTTATGTCTCGGAATATATGTCGGCGCAAAAGGGCTGTCATTTCTCTGGGAAGAAGATCTAAAGAACCTTGAGTTTAAACCATTAACGGAAAATTATATTCATGGCATGATTGACCCTTCAGGTAAAAAAATACGCATTCTTGACTGGCAGAGGATATTGGAAGAGACACAGAGGTTGGTAAGCAGCAGGTAGAGATAGCGGGTAGCGTTTAGTATTTCCTATCCGCTATCCGCTACCCGCTAATATGGACACATCACAATACAAGACGCTTTTTCTTCAAGAAACAGAGGAACACCTTAAAGGAATAAGCGAGGAACTGCTTAAACTGGAAAATGAACCGCATGCCCCTTCCGGCATAGATAATCTCTTCAGACACTTTCATTCCATTAAAGGGATGGCCGCATCAATGGGTTATGAAGCTATGGCCGGCTTCAGCCATCAATTAGAAGACCTCCTTGACGCGGTCAGAAAAAAAAAGATACCCCTCAGCCAGGAGATTATAGACGTCATTTTAAGCGGGACAGATATTCTGCAAACATTTACAAGACTCATTGCAGAGGATAAACCCCTTGATATGGATACCAGCCGCTTATTGTCAAGGATTAAGACCATATTGACTCAGGAAGAATCCCCTTCGGAGGCTGTTGATAGACCTCCAGTTGCTGTCTCTTCCACCCTTCAAACTGACGCTGCGTCTGCTCCAAAACTTGGCCTTCCCACCACTATGAAAGTGGACAGCAAGGTATTTGATAATTTTATGGAGTCTGTTGGAGAGCTCTTTACAGTGAGGTCAAGGATGAAGGAGGTTGTTGCAAATTCTTTTCCTGTGGAATTTCAGGAGACAACCCATCAGCTTGGCAGAATTATAGAAGACCTCTACTACAGAGTGATAACAGCAAGGATGATACCCTTCGAAGACCTGACGCAAAATTTACCCAGGCTAATAAGGGATATGTGCAAAAAAAATGGGAAAAACGCGGAACTGATCATAGATGGAAGCGATGTAAAGCTTGACAGGGCTGTATTGGAGCACATAACCGACCCGCTGGTTCATATTATAAGAAATGCGGTAGACCATGGCATAGAAACTCCGGAAAAGAGGGCGCAGCATGGAAAACCGGCAAAGGGGCGCATAACCGTTGCTGTTGCAAGGCAGAGGGATAATATAATAATAGAGATAACCGATGACGGCCGGGGCATAGATATAAATAAAGTAAAAGAAAAGGCTCTGCAATCAGGCATCCCTGAAGAAAAGATAAAAGGCATGGCGGATAAAGACGCATTGCTGCTTGTTTGCCTGCCCGGTTTAAGTCTGGCAAAGGAGATTACAGAGACATCAGGCAGAGGGGTTGGGATGGATGTGGTTAAAGCAAATATTGAGGCAATAGGGGGGAGGCTGGAGATATCCTCTGTCATTAATAAAGGCACAAAGATTATACTTGAACTGCCGGTAACAATATCAATAGTAAAGGTTCTCCTCGTATCTCTGGGCGCTGAGTTATTTGCCTTCCCCATATCAAAGGTGTTGAAGGTGCTGGATATAAATAAGGCGGATATAAAAAACCACGGGAACAAAACTTATTTTGTCTATAATGATACTGAGACGTCTGTTGCAGATTTGAGGAGTATTCTTGCTCTACCGCGTCTTGTTGAAAAAGATCCAATCTCTGTTGTGATAATTGATGCAAAGGAGAAAATATCAGGTATAATCGTAGATGATTTTGAAGGCGAGATAGACGCCTATATAAAGCCGCTTGCGCAGCCTATGACAAGGATGCGGGGGGTTATCGGAGTTACAGTCCTTGGGGACGGCAGGCCGGTATTCCTTCTTGACCCGGCAGCTATTGTAATATAGTTGCAACTTGAAACTTTTAGATTATGAATGTTGAAAGCTTAAAAAAACTCATAAGCGATATTAAAAAAGGGAAGGTGGAAACGTCTGAGGCATTAGAGACGTTAAAGGCCCTCCCCTTTGAAGATATGGGGTTTGCCACATTGGACACCCACCGTTCGCTGCGGCAGGGTTTTCCTGAGGTCATACTCGGCCATTGGAAGACAGCTGATCAGATTATTAAGATTGCAAAAAAAATGAAGGCAAGGAAAGAGAATATACTTATAACGCGGGTTGACACAGCAAAGGCGCGGGAGATAAAGAAGGCGGTTAAAAATTCCTCATACAATAAAGATGCAAAGACAATATTTATAAAATCCCATCCCATTAAAATAACAGGCAAAGGAACGATACTTGTTATATGCGCCGGGACATCGGATATCCCGGTAGCAGAAGAGGCGGTGGTAACAGCAGAGGTTATGGGCAACAAAGTGGAAAGGCTCTATGATGTGGGAGTTGCCGGCATACACAGGCTTCTCCATAAAAAAGAAAAAATCCTTGCGGCCAATGTTTTGATTGTTGCCGCAGGCATGGAGGGGGCGCTCCCTTCAGTGGTGGGCGGCCTTGTTTCAAAGCCTGTTATAGCGGTTCCAACCAGCGTAGGCTACGGCGCAAACCTCGGCGGAATTACGACGCTCCTTGCCATGCTCAACTCATGCGCCGCAGGCGTTACCGTGGTAAATATAGATAATGGTTTCGGCGCCGGATATGCGGCGAGCTTGATAAACAGGGGATAAAGACAAAAGTGGAGCGATTACATTGAAGACAGCATACTTTGACTGCTGTTCCGGCATAAGCGGCGATATGGTTCTTGGCGCATTGATTGATATGGGCCTTGATATCAAGATTCTGCGGAGGGAATTATCCAAACTGCATATCAGTAATTATTCCATATCCGCATCAAAGGCCAGGCGGCATCATATAACAGGCACAAGCTTCAAAGTCAGATTCAAAGAATCCCGCCACCATAGGACCTTTACTGACATAAAAAATCTTATAAATAAAAGCAAACTCTCTGTAAAGACCAAAGAATTGAGCATATCCATATTCTTTAACCTCGCGAAGGCAGAGGCAAAGGTTCACGGCTGCAAGGTTGATGAGGTTCATTTCCATGAAGTTGGCGCAGTGGACTCTATTGTGGATATAGTTGGAACCGCTATCGGCATGGAACAACTGGAAATGGAAAATGTATATGCCTCTCCACTGCCGCTTGGCTCCGGATGGGTTGAAACAGCGCATGGAAGAATGCCAGTGCCTGCGCCAGCTGCTTTGGAACTCTTGCGGGGTGTGCCTGTTATCCCATCTCCGGTGAAATCAGAGTTGACCACGCCGACAGGTGCAGCTATAATAAAAACAATTGCAAAAGGCTTTGGCAATATGCCGCAGATGAAGATGGAAAAGATAGGCTATGGCATAGGCACAAGGGATTTTGAACAAATCCCGAATATATTGAGGATTGTGACAGGGGAAGGGAGCGGCGGCCAGGAAAAACTTATCATGATTGAAACAAACATTGATGATATGAATCCACAGATATATGATTACCTGATGACAAGGCTTTTTAAAAAAGGCGCCCTTGATGTGTTTCTCACGCCGATTCAAATGAAAAAGGGGAGGCCTGCGGTTCTTTTAAATGTTTTATGCAATGAAGACAAAAAAGCGCAGGTCATGGATATAATCTTTGAAGAAACAACCACCATCGGCATCCGTACCTATGAAGTAAACAGATATTGCCTTGAGAGGGATACAAAGCAAGTCTCGACGCCTTATGGAAAGATGCATATAAAAATATCTCAAAAAAACGGCAAACCGATAAACATCCAGCCCGAATATGAGGATTGCAGAAAAATAGCTGAAAAGAAAAATGTGCCTTTAAAGAAGGTCATGGATTCGGCAAAAAGGAAGTTCTTTTAAAGTGTTTGCAACAACCCAAAAATAGACTTTGATTTTTTGGGAAACATGCAAGTTGCCTGCCAGACGAGGCAGAGGCCATTTTTGCGACGAGCCGTATATCACCAATACGGTGAGAAGCAAAAATGCGCCGATAACGAAGTATGGCAGGCAAATCGCATGTTTGTAAAATAGCGAGGTTTTTAATAGCTATTTTACGGAATAATAAACAGAAAGGGGGTGAAGCACTATGGCAGCCAAGAAGAAGGCGGCAAAGAAAACAACGAAGAAGACGGCTAAAAAAGGAAGCAAATCTTCCTGCAAGAGCTGTTAGCCGGGTTGATTCTGGAGGGGAGAATCCCCCTCCCCCTGTCCCCCTCCATGAGGGGGATAAAGGGGGAGGGGGGTTCTCCAATATTTTATGGAAAACAAAATGGAAAATAAACCTCTTGCCGTAGCGCTTGTAAGCGGCGGCATGGACAGCCTTGTTACTGCCGCTATTGCAAATCTTGAACATGAAATGGCGCTCTTGCATCTCAATTATGGACAGAGGACAGAGAAAAGAGAACTCAGGGCATTCAATGACATTGCAGATTTTTATGGCATTCAGAAAAGACTTGTTGTTGATGTGAAGTATTTAAAAGAGATTGGCGGCTCTGCACTTACCGATGAAAGGATTGAAGTCCCTGTCCATCACACACAGCATCTCACGCCCCGCATACCAATTACTTACGTTCCCTTTAGAAATGCCCACCTCCTTTCCATTGCAGTATCGTGGGCAGAGGTTATAGGGGCCCATAAAATTTATATCGGCGCTGTTGAGGAAGACAGTTCCGGCTATCCTGACTGCAGGGAGGTTTTTTACAGGGCATTTGAAAAGGCAATAGATGCAGGCACAAGGCCGGAGACAAAGATAGAAATAATAACGCCGCTGATTCATATGAAAAAATCAGCAATTGTAAAAAGAGGCGCTGCGCTTAATGCGCCGTTTCATTTGACATGGTCGTGCTACCTCCCCCCTTATCCCCCTCATGGAGGGGGACAGGGGGAGGTAGCCTGCGGCAAATGCGATTCGTGCAGATTGAGGGTTAAAGGATTTGGAGAGGCCGGGGTTGTTGACCCGATACAATACAAGATGTGATTTTTGACAAAGCATACTCCGCTGGACAATTTGGTAGCGTTCCCAATAGGAGACCCATCCCCACCTCAATCCTCCCCTTGAAGGGGAGGAAGTTATTTTCCTCTCCCTCAGGGAGAGGATCAAGGTGAGGGTGGGGTTTAGGGATTTAATTAAGGTCTCCTGTTTTCTACGCTGCCAATAATTTTAAAGAGGTAGTCAACGAAAGGAAGATAGAAGGGCTGGGGAAGGGTAAAGGGATTGGTGATGAGAGGTGCGGGGGAATAAATTCGTCCCTAATTTTTGTTGAATCTTCGCACAAATTGACCTAAAATTCACTAAAAGAGGCATGTAGACATAAAAAAGAATGTTATGCTACCAAAAAGGAAGAAATGTCAGATCACCACATTACAAAACCTAAGCTTTTCATAAGTCATGCTTCCTCTGATGGAGAATTTGCTCAAGTTCTTCAAACTGAAATCGCAAAAGTTTTTGCTGATGGCATCGAGGTCTTTTGCACTAGCTCTCCTGGAGCAATTAAGGCATCAAGCGATTGGTTATCGAGCATTGAAGAAAAATTGGACAACGCTCAAGCTGTTATAGTTATTATTACGCCTGTTTCGATTGAACGCCCATGGCTCTGGTTTGAAGTTGGAGCTTTTTGGCTTCGTGCAAGAAAAGACCAAACTGCAATATATCCCCTCTGTGCTCCAGAGATTGATTTAGGAAACTTACCCTCCCCTCTAGACAGACTTCAAGCACTATCTATGGGGAAATCGCAGGATTTAAAATTGCTTTTTGAGGGACTTATCAAACAGTTTGGTTTTGGTAAGATTAGTTCTTTTGGAGCGGCAAATATCACAAAAAGAATTCCAAAATATAAAAATGTAAAACTTAACGAAGTAGATATGCAAGAGAGAGTCTTATATTCGGGAGAATATACAGGCTATAGTGATGAAGAATTAAAGGAAATCATCTGCTCGGAGTATTTATCGAAAGCTGCCGATGAAATAATAGACTATCCAGGATTGCACTCTAAAAGAGAATCTTCTATTTATAGAGGGGAGCTTATTCATTTCAGAAAGTTTGATAAAAACTTAAAGTTACCACCCGGAACTGCAAAAAGATTGTTAATAGAGACAGCGGCAGCCTACGGATTAGAACCAGAAACTTTACATGACAATGTCGTAAGATTTAAACCTACAAAAGAATTTAAAAAGGACTACTTAAATGAGTAGCTAACAAAACCTTGCACTTGAACGAGTGTCACAGGACGCTTTTTCGGTATGTGGTTGGCTTGAGGAATGCAAAAGAGTTTTTGGGTAACTTGCTGTTATTTGTGGCACTTGTCAGTGAGCTTGTCGTTGGGCGAATGGATTGAATATAATTATTGCAGGGGACACTATGGCAGGAAAACGAAAGACTGAAAACACTAAAAAGCCCATCGAACAATATGAGCATAAAGACAAAAAGCGGCTGAATAATCCGCCGGTTGGATTGGTGGATGCTCATACTGATAATGGCGGACTGAGAAAGAAGAAATACGCCTATGACCCACATCTTGACCCTCAACTGCAATGGGCGGGCAAGGCCGAGCATACCAATTTTGAAGTGCCTACCGTGAGCCTGCATGTCCATGAGCGCATAGATCCTCGAAAGATTATTAAAAGCGTGCAGAAAATGTCCCCCGCTGGCGGGGGTGCAGGGGGTGGACAAATAAGTTTGTTTGAAGCTGATAAAAAACCCCTCCGTGAAGCCATTGAGTTTTACAAGCACAAAGAAAACTGGAGCAATCGCCTTCTTGCCGGTGACAGCCTTCTGGTGATGAATTCCTTATTGGAAAAAGAAGGCATGGGCGGCAAGGTGCAGATGGTTTATTTTGACCCGCCTTATGGAATTAAATACGGCAGCAACTTTCAGCCGTTTGTGAATAAGCGGGACGTGAAAGACGGCAAAGACGAAGACCTTACAGCCGAACCGGAGATGATAAAGGCGTTCCGCGATACCTGGGAGTTGGGGATACACAGCTATCTCACCTATCTGCGCGACCGCCTGTTATTAGTCCGTGACCTGCTGCACGAAAGCGGGAGTGTGTTTGTGCAGATTTCTGATGAGAATGTGCATTATGTTAGGGAAATCATGGATGAAGTTTTTGGAAGTGAGAATTACGTTGTAAAAATATTTTTTAAGAAAACATCTGGTCAAGCTTCCAAATTACTTTCAACGAGTTGTGATTTCTTGCTGTGGTATGCAAAAGATATTTCTAAAATAAAGTATCGCCAAATTTTTAAAGAAAAGGATACAGAAGAATTAACGAGTTATTCATTAATTGAATCTCCAAACGGTAAAGAGTGGAGAAAGATGTCTAAAGAAGAAATAAAAGATAATTCTTTAGTCCCAAAAGGTTGGCGAATTTTTTCTGCCCAGAATTTGCGCTCACAAGGATTTAGTTCCAATAGCACTGTAGAATTTGAATTTAAAGGGCAAACATTTTATTGCGGTGATAATAATCATTGGAAAACAACCCCTGATGGGTTAAAGAAATTAGTGGATGAAAATAGATTGATTGCTTTTGGAAATAACTTGAACTACAAAAGATTCATTGATGATTTTCCTGTAATTCCTTTTAATGAAAATTGGGATGATACAGCAATTGCAGGTTTTTCAGGTGAAAATAAAGTTTATGTTGTTCAAACAGCAATGAAAGTAATTGCAAGAAGTTTATTAATGACCACCGACCCGGGAGACCTCGTTCTGGATATCACCTGTGGCAGTGGCACTACGGCTTATGTAGCGGAGAACTGGGGCAGACGGTGGATTACCTGCGATACATCAAGAGTTGCTGTAACACTTGCCAAGCAGCGCCTTATGACGGCTGTGTTTGATTATTACGAACTGGCCCATCCGAATGAAGGCGTAGGCAGCGGGTTTAAATACAAGACCGTTCCGCACATCACCCTCAAAAGCATTGCCAACAACGAACCAGCCGCGCAAGAAACCCTTTACGACAAGCCTTTTATAGACAACAAGCGGCAAAGGGTTACAGGGCCATTTACTGTTGAGGCCGTTCCGGCGCCGGTGGCGAGGTCGTTTGAAGAATTCAAGTCCTCCCCCTTACCCCCTCCAGAGGGGGACAGAAACGACCCCCTCAAAGAGGGGAACATATCCCCCGCTGGCGGGGGTGACCCGCAGGGGTCGGGGGTGGAATTTACCGCCGATACTTCCGTTGCCCGCAGCGGTGAAACGCTTCGGCAAAGCAATTGGCGCGATGAGCTGCTTCGCTCAGGGGTAAGAGCAAAAGGCGGCAAGCTGATTGAGTTTACAAGGGTGGAAACAGCAAGGGGTTTCCGCTATGTGCAGGCAGAAGCTGAAACAAAAGAAGACAAACCAAAAAAAGTGTATGTGGTATTTGGTCCAGAACATGCGCCTCTGGAGCAGCGAATGGTGGAACTTGCATGGGAAGAAGTAAAACCTTACAAATCAGATATTCTTTTGTTCTGTGCTTTGCAGTTTGACGAGGAGGCCGCCAAGGATATTGATGAGATGAATCCTGAAATTACCAAAACAGTTTTTCTCAAAGCACAGATGAACGCCGACCTGCTCACCGATGACCTGAAAAAGAAACGGAGCAGCAACGAAAGTTTCTGGCTTATCGGTCAGCCGGATGTTGTTCTCCGCAAAGTTTCTCCCTCTGGTGCGAACAAAAAGAATGAAGTGTCCCCCTCTGGAAGGGGTAAGGGGGAGGAGTTCTACCATGTAGAAGTTCTCGGCTTCGATTACTACAATCCGAAAACAGGAACAGTGGAGAGCGGCGGAAAAGGCGACATCGCCATGTGGATGCTTGATACCGATTACGACGGAAGGAGTTTGTTCCCTTCACAAGTGTTCTTCCCTATGGCAGGGGCAAAGGAAGGCTGGACAACATTAGCCAGAAATCTGAAAGCGGAAATTGATGAAGAAAAGATAGTTGCCTTTGGCGGAACACTGTCATTGCCGTTCACTCCTGGCAAAGCGGTTGCGGTAAAAATTATTGATGCAAGAGGGATAGAGAGTTTGAAGATAATCCGCCCATGATGTCCTCCGCTGGCGGAGGTGTCACGAAGTGACGGAGGTGGTGTCCTCCCGCCGCCGGGGGCTACTAATGTCCCCCTTTGGAGGGTGACAGGGGGAGGATATGAAAGCCGGCAAAACCAACAATTACGCCTACAACAAAAAGTTACAGCCTTTCGTAAACAGATTACGTAAAGAAATGACAAAGGCTGAGGCATGTTTGTGGAAATATGTATTACGAGCAAGGCAAATGAAAGGGTATCAATTCAGAAGACAAAGACCCGTTTTGAGTTACATTGCTGATTTTATGTGCAAAGAATTGAAACTGGTTATTGAAGTGGATGGAGTAACGCATCAATGGGAAGAAACGGTTGTAAAAGATTTGAAGAAGGAAAAAGATCTGATAGAAGCAGGATTTAAGATGTTGAGGTTTTCTGATGAGGAAGTGTTAAGAAACATGGAAAGTGTGAGAGAAAGCATTTCATTAGCTATTCAGGAGATAGAACAATCCACCCCCTTGATCCCCCGCCAGCGGGGGACAGCAAACCCCTTACTCCCCCGCTGGCGGGGGACAAACAAATAGTCGCTATGAAAAATATTAACAAGCTCATCATCAATTTCCCTTACGAAGAACCGGGGCAATATTGGGAATACATCAGAGACACGCGGGAATTTGTTCTGCAAGAAGGCAGAAGGCCAGCTGGGTATGTGGTCGCCTCGGAAAGCTCAAGGGCATTTGACGACCCGGGAATATTTATTCCAATTCCTCTGGTAAACGCAATTAGACCGAGAATAAAAAAGTGGCGTGAGCAAGGTTACCCCGGTGTTACAGGGATTACAAAAAGACTTTTGGAACACTGGCAAGACCCTGAAGAAAGAAAAGACCGCAGGTTTTTCTTTTGCCAGTTAGAAGCCATTGAGACTTTGATTTGGCTTACAGAAGCGCCGGAGGCAGACCGCACGGGCATTGAGATTGAAAGTGATGGCGGAGCCTTTTCTCGTTGGTGCAGCAAAATGGCGACAGGTTCGGGCAAGACCATTGTAATGGCTATGCTCATAGCATGGCAGGTATTAAACAAGATAACGAATGGAAAAGACACACGGTTTTCAAAAAATGTGTTGGTTGTTGCGCCGGGTTTAACGGTTCGCAACCGCTTATCAGTGCTCAATCCTTTTGATAAAGCAAATTACTACGAAGAATTTAATATCGTGCCGTCAGGCTTGATGGAATCATTGCGTCAGGGCAAGGTAAAAATTATCAACTGGCATGCCCTTGCATGGGACAGCGAAGAAAGACTGGCAAAGAAAAAGACCGTTGATAAACGCGGCGCCAAAAGCGATGAAGCCTATGTCCGTGAAACGCTGGGCGATATGGCAAATGCAACGAATTTAATTGTCATCAATGATGAGGCGCATCATGCGTGGCGAATACCCGCAGAGAGTAAGATCAAAGGTGTCAAGAAAGAAGACATTGAAGAAAGCACTGTCTGGGTCGGCGGCTTAGACAGGATTCACAGGGCAAGAGGCATTATCCGCTGTTTTGATTTATCGGCAACTCCGTTTGCGCCTTCCGGTAAAAAAGCGACCGAAGAAGCATTGTTTTCATGGATAGTCAGCGACTTCGGTTTGAACGATGCTATTGAGTCAGGATTGGTAAAAACGCCGAGGGTGGTTATCCGTGATGATGGAAACGTGGATAATAATTTGCGGTCACGTTTGTATCACATTTACATGGATGAGACTGTTAAAGATGACATCACCCAGAAGGCTGAAGACAGCGCCCCGCTTCCCGACCTCATTAAAAATGCCTATCTGCTTTTGGGCAAGGACTGGCAAGCTACTAAAGACGATTGGAAGAAGGCAGGGCATAAAATTCCTCCTGTAATGATAACCGTGGCGAACACTACTTACACATCGGCACGGATAAAGACCTCTTTCGATAAGGATACTTTCTTGCTTTCCGTTGCTGGGTTAGGTGATCTGTGCAATCCGCAAAGAACATTACAAATTGACAGCAGTATATTAGAGAAGGCCGAGGCAGAAACAGAAGAGGTTGATATTACCGTTGAAGAAACTGACGATGAAAATGATGAACCTAAAGAGAAGAAGTTTACCAAAAAACAACAGGCAGAGTTATTAAGACGAACCGTTGATACGGTTGGAAAGATCGGCGAACCTGGTGAGCAGATTCAGAATGTGATTTCCGTAGGTATGCTCAGCGAAGGCTGGGATGCGAAAACTGTTACACACATTATGGGCTTGCGGGCATTCAGCAGTCAGTTGTTATGTGAACAGGTTGTTGGAAGAGGCTTGCGGAGAACTTCATATGATGTAAATCAAGATGGGTTATTTGAGCCTGAATATGTAAACATTTTCGGTATTCCTTTTACCTTCCTGCCTCATGAAGGGGGCGAGGATGGCCCGCCTCCACCTCCTCCACCTCCCAAGACAAGGATTGAACCTGTCAAAGAAAAAGCGGAGCATGAAATTTCATTCCCAAACATTCTGAGGATTGATCATGTTTATAAGCCTCAACTTACTCTTAACATGACAGATGTCAAACCGCTTGATATTGACCCATACGAATCAATAACAGAGGCAGAATTAGCAGCTATCATTGCCGGTAAACCCAATCCTGCTGCATTAACAGAAATTGATTTAAAGGAAATTGGTGAAAAGTTTCGCTTGCAATCTATTGTTTTGAGAATTGCATCCACTATCTATAATTCAGAGAAAAAGCCTGACTGGAAAGGAAGCAAGGAATCCTTTCTTATTCAACTTATCGGCATCATAGAGCAGTTTATCAATGCTGGAAAGATTCAGATAAAAAATCCGCTGTTCAATCAGGATGAACTGCGCAAGCGTATCCTGATTATGCTGAACATGAACAAAATAATCCAGCATATCTGGAATGAGATTAGAGCAGTAAACACTACTGAACTGACGCCCGTATTTGACAAAGAACACCCGGTTCGGTCAACATCCGATATCCGCACATGGTGGACAAGCAAACCCTGTGAAGGCCTTTCTAATTCGCATATCAACTTTACTGTGGTTGACAGCAAATGGGAATATCTTGAAGCAAAGACCATCAATGACAGTAATGTTGTAACTTCTTTTGTAAAGAACGACCATTTAGGCTTTGTAATTCTTTACAATTATCAGGGGGTAATCAGAAGGTATTTCCCAGACTTCATCATTAAACTAAAAAGTGGAGAACATCTTATACTTGAGACCAAAGGGCAGGATAGTGAACAGGACAAAACTAAGAGGACTTTTTTAGATGAATGGTGCCGGGCAGTGAATCAACATGGTGGTTTTGGTAAGTGGAGTTGTGCAGTATCATTTAACCCCAATGACCTGCAAATGGTACTTGAAAATGCTATAATCTATCAAAACAGCTAACATGCTGATATTTGTCGTTAGTTTGGCCAACAACTACAGAATAGACAATATGACATTCAAAGAATTTCTTAAACAAAAAAAAGGGATTGACACAAGCAATGTTGACCCAATGGATTTTATGGATGAGTACTATGACGAATACACAGAGTATCTGTCAAATGTAAAGGATGGCTGCGGTCCACAAGAATAGGCTCTACCTTAGCGGATAATAAGGGTCGTAATATGGATAATGGTAATAGGGATAGAAGGGGTAATAGGGGTAATATGGGTTGTATAGCTGATAAGGCCACCATGGTGAAGGCCAATATCTTATTTCTGGTTGAGGTTCAAACACGCGCATCTGCAATGGTTCCAGAACCGGATAGGCATAATCCCGTTCCCCAATCTTCTGTAAACTTATACCTTTGATTATGCCGGCAACGATTATCTCTTTTCCTTCTTTATATAAAAATGTGTCCAGATATGATGAACTCTCTGCAAGGAATCTACCCTGGGAGAGTTCTTTGTCAGTCACCCTATCGCTTATATCTAAAGGGGTTTGAAGCGCTTCAATAACTGTTTTATCTGCAAGATTTTTTGATGATATAATTATGCCGCCCCAGATGACTGTTTTACCCTTGAAGGCATCAGGGTTTGCCTGAACCATAGGCAGGGTTATTGTTCGGTCAGCTTCGCGCCTTATATCTTTGGATATGACAGAGCAGCCTGCTATAAAGAAAGCAGTCAGTAAGCAGTGAGCAGCAAGCAGAAGAATGGATAAAATCTTGGATTTCACATTTACATTCTAACTCATAAGGAGAAATTGTCAAATGGAAGTTATAACCGCCTCAGGTGGAGAAATAGAAGCAAAAAGGCTTGCACCTTATGCAATGGCCAGCAAAAATTCTAAAGGCCGCAAGCACAAGGAAGACGAGCACCCTTTCAGAACAGCATTTCAGAGAGACAGGGACAGGATTATCCACTGCAATGCATTTCGCAGGCTGGAATATAAAACCCAGGTCTTTATCTACCATGAAGGAGACCATTACAGAACCCGCCTGACGCACACAATAGAGGTGAGCCAGATAGCCCGAACCGTTGCAAGGACGTTAAATTTAAATGAAGACCTATCAGAGGCAATTGCGCTTGCCCATGACCTGGGCCATCCGCCGTTTGGGCACACAGGCGAGGATGTTTTAAACCGGCTTATGAAGGGCCGCGGCGGTTTTGAGCATAACCTGCATAGTTTAAGGATTGCAGAGCATCTTGAAAGAAGGTATCCCGGGTTCAGGGGTTTGAACCTGACATGGGAGGTAAGGGAAGGGATTGTAAAACACTGTTCTGAACATGACAGGCCGGATGCGCTGAAGGAATACGCGCCTGAAAAGGCCCCATGCCTTGAGGCGCAGATAGTTGATGCGGCGGATGAGATAGCATACAACAATCATGATATAGACGACGGCCTGTCTTCAGATATGCTTGATGCTGCGCAGCTCAAAGATGTAGAACTATGGCAGGAAAATTATGAGAGGATAAAAAATAAATTTCATAGAGAAGGATTTAAGGTTCACAAATCCCAGACAATAATCCAGATAATAAACCAGCAGGTTACTGATTTAATTACCCAGATATTAAATGAGATAGAACAAAGAAAGATAGGCTCTGTTGAAGATGTCAGGGTTGTCGGCGAATCAATTGCAATATTTTCCCCTGATATGAATAAAAAAAACACAGAGTTAAAGAAATTCCTCAAAAAGAATCTCTACAATCACCACAGGGTAATAAGAATGTCAGATAAGGCAGGCCGCCTGCTGAAGGCGCTCTTTAAGGTTTATTCGGATGAACCGCAGCTTCTGCCCCCGCATGTGTATGCTGCGATGGAGGACACCGGCAAGGAAAGGCTTATATGCGACTACATAGCCGGCATGACAGACAGGTTTGCGCTTGATGAATATAAAAAACTCTTTGATCCGTATGAGAGGGTATGAAAGGCAATAAAGTGGTGCCCAAGGAGGGAATTGAACCCCCGACACGAGGATTTTCAGTCCTCTGCTCTACCGACTGAGCTACCTGGGCATTAACTAACAACTGATATGAATTATCAGCCGCTGTTTTTATACATACATTATAAGATAATTTATAAAAGCTATTCTTGTCAAGGTTTTTTTGTGTTGACAAAAAAATAATGGGGTGTTACTTTTTAAAAAATAAAAATTCAATGGGGCTGTAGCTCAGTTGGGAGAGCGCAAGGCTGGCAGTCTTGAGGTCAGGGGTTCGATCCCCCTCAGCTCCACCATTATTTTTAAGGATTGTGCATAATTTCACAATCCTTTTTTCATTTAAAAATGGCAAAAAAAGTAATTATAATAGGCGGCGGCGCTGCCGGCATAATAGCGGCAGGAAGGGCTGCGGAGCTTGGCGCAGATGTGGCTCTACTTGAGAAGATGCCGCAATTGGGCATAAAAATTTCCATCACCGGCAAGGGGAGGTGTAACTTAACCAGCGGAGAAGAGATGGACAAGTTCATAGAGGCATTCGGCTCTACAGGAAAATTTCTTATCAATGCCTTTGCAAAATTCTTCAGCGAAGACCTCATTGATTTTTTTGAATCCATCGGTATAAAGACAGTGCAGGAAAGGAGCAAACGGATATTCCCTTTATCAGGAAGCGCAAAGGATATTGTTAAAGCACTCGTAATATATCTCAATAAGCAGGGCGTAAAGATAAATACCAATACTGCTGTAAAGGAAATACTTACTCAAGACAATAAGGTTATTGGTGTTGATACCAATAAGGGTATTTTTCACGGAGATGCCGTAATACTTGCTACAGGCGGAGCATCGTATCCGCAGACAGGCTCAACAGGAGACGGCTATGCCATGGCAAAAAAACTGGGGCATACGATTATACCCATAAGGCCGGCGCTTGTGCCTCTTGAGGTTAAAGAGGCTTATGTTAAAGACCTTCAGGGACTGGCCTTAAATAATGTAACTGCATCTGTATGCCTTGATGGAAAGATTATTGCAGAGGCCTTTGGTGAAATGTTATTCACACATTTTGGCCTTTCAGGGCCGATAATCCTTACACTAAGCAAGACTATTGTGGACAGCCTTCCGAAAGGCAAGGTTGAGGTTTCAATCGACCTTAAACCTGCATTATCAAAGGAAAAGCTGGGATTGAGATTTTTACGCGAGATAAAAGAGCATGGCAATAAAAATATTGACAACCTGTTAAAAAACATCTTGCCCCAGAGCATGATACCTGTTTTTATAAAACTTGCGGGCATATCGCATGATAAAAAAGTGCATCAGATTACTCAAAAGGAGCGGACAGAGATAATCAATCTTTTAAAGGACATGAGATTTGCCATAACAAGGCATAGACCATTAGATGAGGCGATTGTTACAGCAGGCGGCGTATCAATAAAAGAGATAGACCCAAAGACAATGGAGTCAAAGATAATTAAAAACCTCTTTATCTGCGGAGAGGTTGTGGATGTGGATGCAAAGACAGGCGGATACAATCTTCAGGCTGCGTTTTCAACAGGATGGGCTGCTGGCGCAGCCGCTGCGATATGCAAAATATAAAAGACCTCACCTTAACAGAGATTGAACAATGCCTAACCTCCCTTGGAGAAAAATCTTATAAGGCATTACAGGTTTTTGTATGGGTGTTCAATAGAGGCGTCAGTTCTTTTGGCGATATGACAGACCTGTCAAAGGAATTAAGAGGAAAACTCAAAGAAAATTTCTACATAAACCAGCCAAAGGTTTTTGCGTCAGAAAAATCTAAAGACGGGACAATAAAACTCCTCATTGAATTGGAAGATAAAAATTTCATTGAATGTGTCCTGATACCTGAAGAAGACAGGCTTACACTCTGCATTTCCAGTCAGGCGGGATGCTCTTTGGATTGCGGTTTTTGCATGACAGGCAAAGGCGGGTTCATAAGAAATCTTAAATCGTCTGAGATGGTTGACCAGGTCTTTGCGGCACAGGGTATTGTTTCTGTTGATCAGAGAATTACTAATCTTGTGCTTATGGGCATGGGAGAGCCGCTCTTAAACTATGATGAAGTTTTAAAATTTCTGAATATAGCTACTCATCAGAAAGGCCTCGGCTTTGCGCCAAGAAGGGTAACAGTTTCAACCTCTGGTATTGTCCCAATGATAGAAAGACTCGGCAAAGAAACAAAGGTAAACCTTGCAATATCCATTAATGCAACAACGGATGAGGTGAGAAGCCGTTTAATGCCGATAAATAAAAAATATCCGTTAAAAGCCCTGCTCGATACCTGTAAAAAATATCCTGCGGCAAGAAACAGGCACATAACCGTTGAATATGTATTGATAGAGGGCGTTAACGACTCAATGGAAGACGCAAAAAGGCTTGTACGGCTATTAAAGGGTATAAGATGCAAGATAAATCTTATACCCTTTAACCCATTTGCCGGCGCAGAGTTTAAAAGACCGTCTGATAAGGCAATATCAATCTTTCATAAGATTCTTCTGGATAATAATTATACCTCTATTGTAAGGGCAAGCAAGGGACAGGATATAAGCGCGGCATGCGGCCAGTTGAATGGAAAGTTGAAGGAAAAGATTTGAATCTTCCCTTGACATTGTTGCAATGTTTAGCAATAATGCAACTATGAAACAGCTTTTTTCTCTCCATGCAGAAGTCTGCAAAACGCTGGCAAATCCCAAAAGGCTGGAGATTATCTATGCCTTGAAAGACGGCGAACTCTCGGTCGGCGAGCTTGTCAAAAGACTCGGTATCCCCAAGGCAAATGTATCGCAGCACCTTGCCATCCTTAGACAGCGAAGGGTTGTGGCCTCCAGAAGGGAAGGGGTAAATATATACTGCCGTATATCTAATCCCAAGATAGTTAAGGCATGCGGCCTTATGCGGGAGTTTCTGATGGAGCAACTCAACGAAGCTGGAAAGATGGTAAAAATGGCAAGGGGAGTATAATAGGAGGGTGCGATGGAAGATGTCATCAGAAACATTTTGCAAAGGGCAAAGAGGATTGCCGTGGTCGGCCTTTCACCGAAAAAGGACAGGCCGAGTTACCGGGTTGCAGAATATCTCATGGCCAACGGCTACGAAATCATACCGGTCAATCCCAATTGCGCGGAGGTCTTCGGTAAAAAATGTTACCGGAGTCTTACGGATGTGCCGGGAGATGTGGATGTAGTGGATATATTTAGAAAGCCGGAGGAAGTGCCTCCTGTTGTTGACGACGCCATAAGTATTAGGGCAGGTGTAGTCTGGATGCAAGAAGGGATTGTCAATGAAGAGGCTGCAAGAAAGGCAAAAAATGCGGGATTGGATGTGGTCATGGACAGGTGCATGTTGAAAGAACACAGGAGACTTTTAAAGGGAGGTTAAGGGTTGTAAAGAAATGGTTAAAAACTGAAAGGGGCAAGTATAATGTCACAGATTGATGTCAATCAGATAATTGAGACACAACGGCAGGATTGGAATCGTGTTGCGCAGGCATGGGAAAAATGGGATCAGCTTCTGGAGCGAAACCTGGCATTTGTAAATTATCGGTTGATTGGAGATGCGCGGCTTCGCTTTGGCCACCATGTTATGGATATTGGCTGTGGAACAGGGTACCCTGCGCTTTTGGCAGCGCAGGCAGTAGGAAGCGCAGGAAGGGTCACGGGGATAGATTTAGCCGGGGAGATGCTGGAGGTTGCCAGACGCAAAGCCCAAACCCTCGACATTACAAACATCACCTTCCAAATAGCAGACGCAACAATCCTCCCATTTGAAGCAGATTCCTATGATGCAGTAATCAGCAGATTCTGCCTGATGTTTCTTCCGGATGTTTCTAAAGCAATGAGCGGGATTGCCCGTCTTTTAAAACCAAGGGGATATTTTGCAGCAGCAGTCTGGTCATCGGCTGATAAAAACCCTTTCCTTAAAATCCCTATGGATGCGCTCAGGAAATTTATTGAGCTTTCTCCGCCTGATCCGGAGCAGCCAGGACTTTTTCGTCTGGCCAAAACAGGAGAATTATTGGGAATTGCCGAACAAGCTGGGCTTCAGGGGTTGGCCGACGAGGAAATGACAGGAGAAGCGTCTTTTGAATCTGCGGATGAATATCTTGCAAGCCTTATGGACATGGCTGCGCCTCTCCAAGGGCTTTTTAATAAATTATCCCAGCCTCAGAGGGATGAGGCGCGGATAGAGATTAAGCGCACAGCAGATAAATACAAAAAAGGCGATAAAATTTTTCTTCCGATAGCGGTCCGGATAGTAGTTGCAAAAAAGCCATAAAGGCTGGGATATTGGAAATAGGGGGATGAGGAATATTATGTAGCAGGAGATACTATGGCAAAGATAATAATCATTGGCGCACCAACAGGCGGGCTTTCTGCTGCGTATGAGATAAAGGAGGGCGGTCAGGTAATGGTATTTTAATGAGCAAACTTTCTCCAACAGAATATGACGCATGGTACGAAACTCCGCTTGGCAGTCTGTGCGACAGGTTGGAAAAAGAAGCGATATTTGCGCTCTTTAAACCAAAGGGGCTTGTTTTAGATGTTGGCTGCGGCACAGGAAATTACACGTTGGAGATTGCAAGGCGCGGCGCAAAGGCTGTGGGTATTGATTTGTCGTTTGATATGGCCATTTTTGCAAAGACTCAGGCTGAAAGAGAAGGATTGAAGATGCATTTTGTTGTCGGAAGGATTGAGGCTATGCCGTTTAAGAAAGATGTCTTTGATGGTGTTTTAGGGGTGACAGCGCTCTGTTTTATATCCAATGCCGAAACAGCGATTGTTGAGATAAACAGGGTTATGAAAAAAGGCGGATTGGTTATTTTAGGGGAGCTTAATAGATTTAGCTACTGGGCATTATTACGGAGGATGGAGGGTTTATTTAAGAAATCAAGCTACAGAGGAGCAAGATTTTTCAGTTTGAAAAGAGCGCAAGGGCTTCTGCAGGAGTCTAGCTTCATAGATTTAAAATGGTCATCATGCATCTATTTCCCTCCGATAAACTTGCAGTTTTTTTTAAATCGTTACAAATTTTTTGAAGCTATAGGCAAGTTATTGTTTCCAAAAAGCAGCGCATTTATTGCGATAAGAGGGAGGAAATAATGGATTGGAAAATAATTGTCATAATCGCCCTTGTAATTATTATTGCGGCAAAATTCTGGAAACCCGGCGGTACTTGAAAAACTCCTCAAAAGTAACCGGTTCGGCTGCTGAAATATAAAAAAACTCACTATGATTGAAAAGGCTATAAGAAAATTAGTCATATTCTCAATAGACCATCCTAAAACCATAATCGGTCTTTTGCTGGCAATCACCATTATCTTTGCCATACAGTTTCCAAAAATCAAGATAGACACAGACCCTGAAAACATGCTTGAGATAGGCCAGCCTGACAGGGTCTTTTATTCTGAAGTAAAAAAGGATTTTGGCATCCATGATTTTATTGTCCTCGGAATTACAGATGAGCAGGGCATATTCCAGCCCGATACACTAACAAGGATTGAGCAAATCATTTCAGAGATATTAAAGATTAAAGGCGTAATAACCAAAGATGTAATAAGCCTAACCACCACTGACAATATAAAATCTAAAGATGATATTCTGGACATAAAACCAGCAGTTCACAAAATCCCTCAAACAAAAGAAGAATCGGATAACCTGCAAAAGGACATTGCAAACAATCCATTCCTCCATGAAAAGATTGTTTCGAAAGACGGCAAGGCAACTGCCATCTACATACCCATACAAAGAAAAGACATGAGTTATCAAATCGGCAAAGAGATAGAAACTATCCTTAAAAACAATCTTAAGCCGACCCAGAGATATTACCTTGCAGGACTCCCGATTGCAGAGGATACATTCGGTTATGAGATGTTCAAGCAAATGGCAATGGCAGCGCCTCTTGCAGGCATCGGGATTATGCTTATCCTTTACCTTACGCTTCGTAAAGTAAGTTTTATATTTATCCCGATGATGGATGCAATGCTTTCTATAATATGGGCAATGGGCGCTTTAATTGGTCTCGGGTTTACTGTTCATATTATGAGTTCCATGATTCCTATATTCCTGATGCCAATTGCCATCTTAAATGATGTCCATGTCTTAAGCGAATTTGTTGACCGTTATCCTCATATAAAGGATAAGCGCAAAACCCTTTTAGCTACAATGGAGGAACTATACATACCATCTTTTTATGCCCCTCTTACAACAGCAATAGGTTTTGCCTCCTTAGCCCTTGCCCATATACCGCCTGTGCAGGTATTTGGAATATTCACAGCATTTGGCATTATACTGGCATGGCTCTTTTCAATGACAGCAGCGCCGGCTCTCATCATGTTGATGAAGGAAGAACATATTGCAAAGGCATTTAGCCATGAAAGAAAACACCTGCGGCAGAAAAAACTTTTAAATGTCATAGGCAATTTTGCATGGAATAAAAGCAATTTTATAATTATAGCATTTGCTGCGCTATTTCTTATAAGCGTCTACGGCATCTCTAAAATCAATGTCAATGACAATCCAGTCAGATGGTTCAAATACGGGCATCCTTTGCGTGAGGCAGATAATTTAATGAATAAACTCTTTGGCGGAACATATATGGCATATCTTGTTGTTGAAGGAAACAGAAATGAAATTATCAAACAGCCGGAGGTAATGAGTTATATTGACCGATTGCAGAAATTTCTTGAAAAAGACCTGTCAGTTGGCAAATTGGTTGGAAAGACATCATCAGTTGCAGACATTGTAAAAAGGATAAATTTTGTTCTAAATAATGAAGACCAAAGATATGATGCTGTGCCTCAAACTTCTTTAGCCATCGGTCAGATGCTGTTTTTATTTCAATCATCCGGCGACCCAAATGACCTTGACAATTTTCTGGATATTGATGGAAAAAGGGCGAATATATGGGTTCAGATGAAGGGCGGGGACAATCAGCAGATGGCTCATGTTGAAGATGCGGTTAATAAATTTATAAAAGACAATCCACTCCCTGAAGGGATTAGTCTTCAATGGTCAGGTCTCACTTATATAAACAAGGTCTGGCAGACAATAATGGTTAAAGGCATGCTCTTTGCTGTAACAGACAGTTTCATACTTATATTTATTTTAATAGCCTTTGAAATAAGGTCAATCATGGCAGGTTTTTTAGCAATGCTTCCTATAACCTTATCAATCCTTGCATCTTACGGCATCCTTGGTCTTGCAGGCAAAGACTATGACATGCCGATCGCAGTCTGCGCAGCGCTGGCTTTAGGTTTAGGAGATGACCTTGCTATCCACTTTTTCCACCGCATCAAACATTATTACAATGCGACAGGGAATATAAATGAATCAATTGCCCGCTATTTTCAGGAGCCTGCAATGGCAAGTTTCAGGATGTCCATTGTCATTGCTGTGGGATTTTCGCCGTTACTCTTTTCATCCCTCACCCCATATATTACAGTCGGGAGTTTCTTTGCATTACTTATGTTCTTTGCTGCTGCAGTTACCTTGTTTTTACTCCCAGCATTAACTCATCTATTGGGACATAGATTTTTAAAAAGGAGGTAATTTATGAAGATAAGATTTGTGGTCATATGTTTGATAATATCTTTTCTGCCATCCATTGCATTTGCTATTGATGCAGCGGAGATTATGAAAAAATCCCAACTTGCGTTTTTATATCCGGGCAAGGATATGAAGATAAGGGTTTACATGAAACTCATAAGTCAGGACGGCAAGGAGCGGGTGCGGGAGATGACCATGCTCCGCAAAAACTATCAGGAAGGCGGAGACCAGAAATATTTTATCTATTTTTATCAGCCCGCCGATGTCCGGGACATGACATTCATGGTTTATAAATATACTGATCGGGATGACGACAGATGGATATTCATGCCTGCCCTTAATATGGCGAGGAGGATTGCCGCCAATGACAGGAGGAGTAGTTTTGTTGGCTCAGACTTTACATACGAGGATGTTTCAGGGAGAGATATAGAAGATGATAATCATGAATTCATAAAAATAGAAGAAGTTGCTGGCAGCCCGTGTGCTCAGAAGGAATGTTATAAGATAAAGAGCGCCCCAAAGGAGGAGAAAAGCGCTGACTTTAGTTACAAGCTTTCATGGATAGATAAGGTGAGTCTTCTGCCGTTGAAAGAAGCGTATTATGACAAACGCGGAGAGCTTTACAAGGTTTTTACAGCCGATGAGGTAAAAGATGTTCAGGGCTTTCCTGTTATTACAAAGAGGACAATGAATGACACAAAAACAGGCCACAGGACAGAGGTGGAATTTAAGAAGGTGGAATTCAATGTTGGGCTGGATGATGATGTGTTTACAGAAAGGTATCTGAAAAAACCGCTTAAGAAGTGGATAGAGTAAAAAAGGAGGATGTCATGGCAAAGATAATAATCATAGGCGCTTCAACAGGCGGACTGCCTGCTGCATACGAAATGAAAAAGATGCTTGGCAGCTGGCACGAGGTCATTGTCATCTCTGATACTGAGATTTTCCATTTTGTCCCTTCCAATCCCTGGGTTGCGGTGGGCTGGAGGGCAAGAAAGGACACAGCCTTTTCTTTAAAGCCTTATCTGGAAAAGAAGGGCATTGGTTTAATTGCAGAGGCAGCACAGAAGATTGACCCGCAACAAAAGCAGGTAACAACTATCAAGGGGACTGTAATTTCATACGATTATCTTGTCATAGCCACAGGGCCTAAACTTGCATTTGATGAAGTGGAAGGATTAGGGCCAGAAAGGAATACCGTATCCGTCTGCACCATAGACCATGCAGAAAAGGCGTACGAGACATATCAGAAATTTATTAAAGAGCCGGGACCAATTGTTGTGGGCGCTGTGCAGGGGGCATCGTGCTTCGGTCCTGCGTATGAGGTTGCCTTTATTTTAGATACTGACCTGCGGAGAAGAAAGATCCGTAAAAAGGTCCCCATAACTTTTGTGACATCAGAGCCGTACATAGGCCATCTTGGGCTGAGCGGTGTAGGTGATTCAAAGGGCATGCTGGAGCATGAATTCCGCGAGAGGCATATAAACTGGCATACCAATGCAAAGGTAAAAAGGATTGAGCAGGGGAAGATGGTGGTTGATATCGTGAACGAAGGAGAGAAGGATATCCCATTCAAATATTGCATGATGATACCGGCTTTCAAAGGTGTGGATGCTGTGAGCAGTGTTGAAGGGCTTTGCAATCCAAGAGGCTTTGTCATTGTTGATGCCTATCAGCGGTCTCCTAAATATCCGGACATCTATGCTGTTGGCGTGTGCATAGCCATTGCGCCGGAGCCAACCCCTGTGCCCACAGGCGTGCCAAAGACAGCCTATATGATAGAGAGTATGGTAACAGCATCAGCCCATAATATAAAATCATCTATTGAGGGTAACCCTGTTTCCGCAAAGGCAACATGGAATGCGATATGCCTTGCTGATATGGGGGATACAGGCATAGCCTTTGTGGCAATGCCCCAGATACCGCCACGAAACGTTACATGGGCAAAGAAAGGGAAATGGGTGCATCTGGCAAAGGTTGCCTTTGAAAGATATTTTATACGAAAGATGAAAAAGGGCGTGAGCGAGCCGTTCTATGAGAAGGCGATTTTAAATGCAATGGGGATTAAAAAATTAGAATAACCGCCAAGATAAGTGGTGAGTGGTCAGTGTTGAGTGCTTATGGCGAGAATTAAGAATTATGAATTAAGAATTACGAATTTGTTAACAGGTGTCATACTGTTTTCACTGCTTACTGTTCACTGGGCACTGTCCACTGCCTCTTATGCCGCCGAACTCCACGGTTTTCTGCAGGGCAACTATTCCTACAGGACATCCGATACACACTGCTATGGTGCAGCCCCATGTGACAAATATTGGCTTTTGATAGAGGAGAGGGCGCAGATAAGCCCGTTGTATGAAGATCCTTCCGGCACATTTACGGCAAAGGCAAAGCTGGATTTCTTTCATGATGCTGCTGTGGACAGTGATTTTGACATGGATGTCAGGGAGGCATATTTTACCCTGCAGGGAGGCTCATCTGACGCAAAAATCGGGAGGCAGATTATTACATGGGGTCTTGGCGACCTTGTATTTATAAACGATGTTTTCCCAAAGGACTGGACTGCATTCATAATCGGCAGGCCGATAGAGTATTTTAAAAAAGGCATAGATGGCGCTAAATTCGGGTTATATGGCGAGGCGGTCAATGGAGAGCTGATAATCATCCCAACATTTGAACCGGATACGCTCCCTGATTCCAGGAGACTTTTATACTTTGACCCATTGCCGCAGGTAACAAACAGAGATATTAAGGAGCCTGCTGAAAAGCCTTCCAATACAGAGATTGCACTCAGGCTTTACCGCTCCATATACGAGTTTGACACATCCCTTTATTTTTACAAGGGCTATTACAGGACACCTTCCAGCCCAAAGGACTCCACCCTTACAAAGGTAAATCATTTTTATCCTGAACTTAAGGTCTATGGCGCATCTACACAGGGCGCAGCATTTGGAGGGGTTTTAAGCCTTGAGGCAGGATATTATCATTCCCAGGACAATGCGGGCTCTGACCCTGAGATAGAAAATTCCCAGGTAAGGTATCTTGCAGGCTTTCAAAAGGCATTTGCAGGCGATTTCACAGCGAGCGTCCAGTATTATGTGGAGAGAATGATGAATTATGAAGAATACACAAAGACACTTGATTCAAGCTTTCCAAGAACAGACCGGACAAGGGAATTGTATTCCATAAGGCTTGCACAGCTTTTACATTATCAGACAATAAGGCTTTCTCTATTCACCTTTTATAGTCCGACGGATAAAGATTACTTTGTAAACCCAGAGATAAAATACAATATTACTGATAATCTCTGGACAAACCTTGGGGCGAACCTTTTTGGCGGTGAACAGTCAAGCACATCCCTGGGCCAGTTCAGGCACGATGATAATGTTTACTGGAATATAAGGTATGAGTTTTAATATTCCCACCATTACCGTCACAGACTGATTATCTCAAATTCCCGCCTTTCTACCCCTTCTCTACTCCGCTCAAACCACGGCTCCTTTTCCCTCTGGAGCGCAAAAAAAGGCGCCTTGAGTTTTAAGAGACCCAAGGCGCCTTTGCCTTATACTTTAACACCACATCACTGCAGCGTTTTTTACTGCTTACTGCTATACCGACCTTATCCTTTCCTCACCACCTGATATATGATAAGCCTCAACCCCGTGTTCACCTATGTCAAGACCCATGGTTTCCTCCTCTTCGCTTACCCTAAGGCCGAAGAGCGCCTTTATAACATACCAAGCGATAAGGCTGATGATGAAGGTAAATGCCCCTATACCGACGATACCCACTATCTGCGCAAAGAACAACTTTGTCCCGCCAAATAAAAGCCCATTCCCTGTCGTACCCGGCATAAACCTGTCTTCTGCAAAGAGTCCGAGCGCAAATGTGCCAAACACCCCGTTAACAAGATGGACAGACAGCGCACCCACAGGGTCGTCCAACTGTAACTTGTCAAACATGATTACAGCAAGGACAACCAGGACACCTGCTATAAGGCCTATAATCAGGGAGCTTGGCACGCTCACAAAGGCACAAGGGGCAGTTATAGCCACAAGACCAGCCAAGGTACCGTTTAATATCATGGAAAGATCAGGTTTGCCCAGCATAAGCCATGCTGTAAGTGTGGCGGCCAAGGTAGCGGCTGCTGCTGCCGTATTGGTAGTTAGGGCTATTCTGGCAATGGCATCCGCATCGGCAGCCATTGTGGAACCTGGATTGAATCCGAACCAGCCCAGCCACAGGATGAGCGCACCCAATGTTGCCGTGGACATATTATGAGCGGGTATTGGATTCACCTTCCCGTCCTTTCCATATTTCCCAATCCTCGCTCCCAGAACGATTACACCTGCTAAAGCTGCCCAACCGCCTATAGAATGAACTACTGTAGAACCTGCAAAATCAAACATCCCAATCTTTGCCAGCCAGCCGCCGCCCCATATCCAGTGACCGCCTATAGGATAGACGATACCTACTATTATGAAGGAGAAGACAATGAAGCTTAAAAATTTTATCCTCTCTGCCACTGCGCCCGATACTATGGTTGCTGCTGTCCCTGCAAATACCAGTTGGAAGAAGAACTTGGCAAAAAGCGGAACGCCTGTCCAGTTCATGGCAGAATATACACCCTTATATGCATCCCCTGTTGTAGGGCTGTTATCCGTCCCGCCCAGGAAAAGGAGCCCCTTTATCCCAAAGAAGGCATTTCCGTCGCCAAACATTAGCCCCCAGCCTATGATATAAAAGGCTATGGAGGCTATCGCAAAGACAACGAAGTTCTTTGCAAGTATATTCACGGTATTTTTTGCTCTGCACAGCCCTGATTCAACGAGCGCGAACCCCGCGTTCATCCAGAATACGAGGAAGGCTGTGACCAAAACCCATATGGTGTCCATGGCCACCTTGTGTGAGGCCAATATCTCGTCAATACTTGGCGCCTTTTGTGCTGGTTGCGCTGCAACCGCAGGCGCTGCCCCCTGTTCTGTTGCCACAGTGGACTGTGCCTCATCTGCCGCCACTATCGCCGGCATAAAAAGATATGCTGTAAGCATTAGCGCTGTTATTATTTTTTTAAACATCTTTTATATCCTCCTTCTTATAAAAATTTGAAATTCTACAGGGCGTCTTTCCCTCGCTCTCCTGTTCTTATCCTGACGGTCTCTTCTATAGAGGAAACAAATATCTTGCCGTCTCCGATCTTGCCTGTCTTTGCTGCGCCTGTTATTGCCTCCACCACCTTGCCGGCCATCTCCTCTGTTGTTACCACCTCTATCTTTACCTTGGGCAGGAAATCAACCACATATTCAGCGCCTCTGTAGAGTTCTGTATGCCCTTTCTGCCTTCCGAAACCCTTTACCTCAGTAACGGTCATACCTTCTATATGAATATCGTTCAAAGCTTTTTTGACCTCGTCAAGTTTAAAAGGTTTTATTATCGCCTCAATCTTTTTCATTGGATTTCACCTCCATAAGAACTTCGGTTCTTCAAAAAATAAGCTCACATTCCCATCGGACATCATTGCCCGGTCTATTCCTTTGATTTAGAACATATATACAAGACCTAATACGACACGGCTCTGGCTGTCTTCTATAAATTTGCCATCTTTATCCTCATATATTTTATCGTCCGACATATCCGTTCGATATTCCAGTCTGGTTAAAAGACTTCCTGCAATGGTCCTCTCGGCAGTCAGAGTGATTTCCTGAATCTTGTTTCCGTCTGGTGTTGTGCCAGCAAACATAACATTATTTTTGTCATCCGCTATTTCATACCGGAGGGCCAGTGTATAGGGATCCTGCTTCCATTTGGCATAAGCTGCGATGCCAGAATATTTCTGTGATGTACCTGTCAGGGAATCCTGTGTTCCATAATTATAATCAACCATGAATGATAGGGAATCAGTGGCATTATAACTGACAATTGCCTCATAGACCTGGCGGTTATTAGCTGAACCCACAAAATCCTCCGGCCCGATCCAACTCAGGATGATTGGAAGTTGTGGGATAGGGGTAATCCCTACCTGTAGGCCATAGGTCTTGTTTCCATTATTCTCAGTAACATTGTTCCAACCATTGTAAATATAACCATTAACGAAGAGTTTGTCGGAAATAGGGTAATTCGCTCTTAAACCTGCATGATAGTAAGGTATAGCGCAGCAAAACAGGAGCCCCCGTGTATAGTTCCAGTTATCTTTAGACTCGATAACCTCGGCACCCATGTGGGTGACGAATTTTCCATAATCGAGATTTAACTTGAAAGGAGATGCCCAGCTCACATAGACCTGCTGCAGATGTCTAAATGTACTCTCGGCAGTGGATACAGTATCGCAGTTAGTTGCTCCGCAGTGAACAAAATCTGTGGCAGGGCCAAAATCCAGATCTATCCTAAAACCTACCGGATCGGATGTCTTGGATATTACTAACTCAGCCAGGTTAAGGCTAAATGTATTATGCTCGAAATCAAAATTCGTGGTGGATGGATTAGATGTACTTGTGTTGCGTCTGCTGTTGGGATTGTTAAGGTTGTAACTATAATACATATCCACAAATCCTGATATCTCTACCCCCTTTTCAGCCGCACTTACTTCATAGAGAGTCCGATGGGGCTTTGCAATAGGCTCATCAGCCGCACCGCTATCTGAGACCGAGTAGGTCACAGACAATAAAGCTAATATCAACACCCATAATCCTTTTTTCATGTTCTTTTTCCTCCTTTGTGTTTTTTTAAGTTGTATCTTCAATTATTATGTCTGCAATACTTGTGCCAATATATTTGGCTGATATTACTGTGTATTTCTCAGCCATTCGGGGCTTTCTATTATGGAAACTGCTTAACTTTTAACCACCAATGCCTATCTATCAATCACGGCATGGGCATACTATGGAATATTCCTTGTCCCGAAAATACCGTTTATACCCCATCCCCACCCTGACCCTCCCCTTGAAGGGGAGGGAGGAAAAGCTTTCCTCTCCCTCAGAAGAGGATTCCCTACTTTGTCTCCTCTCCCTCAGGGAGAGGATTAAGGTGAGGGTGGGTTAGATTTTCATGCCCCTTGCTGCGAGATAAGCGCTCATGTGTGTTTCACCAGATTGAAAAATCTCGAGAAGATTACCTCGCCGTATCTATGGACGGTCTCTATGTGATTAGCCGTTTCCTTGATGATATTCTTTGGATTTATGTATGCATTTACAGAGGCCAATTCTCTATCGTTTAGAGCAATCCAGTTTTTTATCATATCTTCTGTCACCTCAAGATGAAACTGAAGGCCATACGCATTCTTACCGACTTTTATTATTTGATTGGGAAACAATTCTGAAGACGCAAGGCATTTACTGGGGACAGATTTTAAATCTGTCCCCAAATCAAATGTGTCACCGTGCCACTGAAAAACCGTAAACTCATCAGGCAGGCCGATGAAAATACTGTCCCTTTTACCCTCATCACTCAACTTTATCTTATACCAGCCAATTTCCTTCTTTTTCCCCTTGTATACATCCGCTCCTGCTGCCTTTGCCAGTATCTGCGCGCCAAGGCATATGCCAAGTATTGGCGTATCATCTTTAATGGCGCTTTTTATAAGCGTAATCTCGTCTCTTATAAATGGATAAATATCCTCTTCGTATACGCCCATTGGCCCGCCGAATATTATGAGTCCATTGTAGCCTTCAAGGCTTCTTGGTATCTTGTCGTTTTTAAAAATCCTTATCAAATCGGTTTGGATTCCTCTCTGTTTTACAGCCTTATTTATTATCCCCAATCCCTCACTTTCTACATGCTGGAGAACGAGAACCCTTGACATTACCTTCCCCCTTCCAATGCAGCAATCAGTATCTCCGCAATCTCTTTCATTGGCCTTCTTTTGTCCATACTTAACTTTTGAATGCGTGAAAATGCACCTCTTTCTGACAATCCTTCCTTCTCCATTAAAAGACCCTTCGCCCTTTCTATCACTTTCCTTGCCTCTATTGACTCTTTCAATTCCAGATTTTGTTTGCTCACAATTTGAAATTCCTTGAACCTTGATATGGCAAGTTCAATGGTCGGCAACAGGTCTTCTTCTCGTATCGGCTTTACAAGATATGCCATAACGCCAGCATCAGCAGCCCTCTTTATAGTCTCTTCATCTTTTTTTGCTGTTAAAAGAATTACAGGAGTTGGCTTCAGCTTATTTATTGCCATTGCAGCTTCAATGCCATCCATACCCGGCAGCTTAACATCCATCAATACCGCATCCGGAGATAGTTTCTGCATCAGCTCTACTGCGTCAAGGCCGCTGTCGCCTTCGCCAATAACCTCGCAGCCGATATATGTTAAAAGACCCTTTAATACAAATCTCTGGTCGGCATTATCGTCAATTATGATTACCTTCCTCTTCATCACATTAAATTGCAATGCAATTATAATGCCAAAAGAAGCAGGCAATGGGTAATTGGCTATAGACAATAGGAAAAAACCTATAGCCCATAAATTGTAGCCCATAACCTGTATTTTTTGTGATTTTATATGAAGCGGTGATGGATAAAATTTGGGCAGAATATCAAAAAAATATTATACGAAGATAAACTCTTTAAGAAGACAACCAATTTTCTATTGATAATCCTGGTATCCTTTCAAAATGCTTCGTATTACTCGTAATTAAAACCATACGGTTTGATAACGCAATTGAGGCAATTCTTAAATCAGGCTCTCCAATTGGTGTGCCCTGTTTTTCCAATTCGGCCCTCAACTTACCATAAATATACGCAGATGCCTTATCAAAAGTAAGAATATTAATATTTGGCAAAACTTGTTTTGAAAGTTTTTCTAAAAAATGGTCTGCGCTTAAACCCTTTTTACAAGCCCCATATACCATTTCACCAACATTTATTGCAGTTGTAAATTGTTGTTCAGGGGGAACTTCGGCGATTTTACTGACAAGTAAAGACGGTGGATTTTTTTTTATAATATGACTTATAGTATCTGTATCAAATAAAAACATGTTTATAAGGCCACGCTACGGTCAAACGCTTTTTCCCTTTTCCTATATATATCTTCTACAAATTCATCAATACCATCATAATCTTCCCATGCGCCAATAGCAGCTAAAAGACCGCCTTTAAGCTCAATTTTAAGTTCCGTAGTTTGTATAAACAGCACATTTATCGCATCTATTTTGATATAAGTAGGGCTTACTATAAATTCTCCATATAAAGGCTCAGCCGTAAAGTAAGCTTTATTATCTATCAAATCCACCTCTGCTGCTGATGTAAAATTCATTGTCATTCACCCCTTTCTAACCAACCCTGATAAGTTGTACTTATATTTATCTGTGGTAACGGATGCGCTGGTATTTTTATCAATTGTAAATGAGATTCAAAAATACTTGTATTACCAACACTTTCAATTAACGCCCTTCGTGATATATAATCAATTTTATCCTTTTCCCCAAGAATTTTCAATGGTTCAAAAGGTTTGGTAATTTCCAATATATTATCATATGCATTAGTTATGGTGTTCACTAAATCCTCTAAATCTTTCGAAGCATATTCTATAATATTGCCAAAACATAGAAGCTCTTTCGCCTCTTTTCTATTAATAAAATGATTATGGAAATAGAGTTTTTCAGTCAAATGTTCAACTATGCCGCTTATCTGTTTTCTCTTATTCCTTCCACTTAAATGTAACTTTAAGAGGTTCTCAGATATTCTTCTTATTAAGAAATGAGTTCTGTTTACAGAACCCAATATGTGGGCCGGAATATCATTAACTAAGCTTTTTAGAATTTCTGCTAAAGAAGCCTGTTCTTTTATACCAATTTTTTCTTTGGCTAAATTTATAAAACCAATTACATCCTCTACTTCTAATTTTATCTTTTTACCATCTTTAGTTACAAATTCTCCACTAGGGTCTACAGAACTCAATTGACTAAAAGGTGTCATAACAATTTTGTTTGCACCCAATGCGATAAGGGTAGCTGCACTTAATGCTTTATCAAGGACTATAATTTCAAACTCTTCACAATACTCTCTGATAAGATTTACTAAAGGCCACGGGGTATCAATATTCCCCCCTGTACTTTTAATACATAATGAAATTCTTTTTACCTTTCCTATCCCTTTTAGTTGACTATAGAATAAAGGCAAAACATCTAAGGCAATCGATGCAGAACAAAACTGTGGCGGTTGTCTATCGCTGGTAATATAAACGATTACCTTGGATTCTCTTTCCCCTTCAAGTTTTTGAAGAAGTGCTATTCTTTCCTGTCTTTGCATAATAGTTATTAAAAATATCCCTTAAACTTAAATACAAGGTTCTCTGAACAGTTATATGAGAAGCCTCCCAAAGATAGCATTACAATATTTCTCTGTCAAGGTCTATTGATGCCTGTGTCATTTAAAAATTAAAAGTGCACTGGTTTAAAGATTAAAAGTGCACTATTGTGTCTTTTTCAGGATTTTCTCACATCTATCAAGCCAAGGAGGATAAAATGGGCAAACACTTACGA
>JAUYHF010000034.1 GCA_030690165.1 Deltaproteobacteria bacterium
TGTTCACTTTCCTTTCTTGCATTTCACACCTCCTTAGGTTATATGATTCTACTATAACCTAACCCTTTGGTGTGTCCACTATTTCGGGGGAGGTGCAAATCTTACAAAGATGAAGAAACAGTTAAGTTCCTTAACAGCGCCGGCGATTTTGGTTTAAAAAATGGCATTGCAAGCGGTGTGCATGACCCTGAACTGAAAAGGACAAGTCTGTTTTCATTTGTATCCAATCGTCCGAGATTTAGTCAGCATCATAAAAAGGTGATGGATATAGTTACCCCGCATCTCCATAATGCCCTTGCCGGGATATGTGAATTAGAAAGACCTGTAAACATTCCTGATGTTATTGGAGGGAGTCAGATTATCAGATATATATAAGACTATAGTGAACGTTAAAAATAAATAGACATCGTAGCTCAAGGCTTTAGCCTTGAAAGTCTTGAGAAACCTCAAACCTGAAGGTTTGAGTTACAGAAACATGTCAACTTATTTATGCCAGATGTGTGGCAGAGACTTTTTAAGACCTTTTCTAAAATTTGTTTAGCGGGGTGATTGTGAACTATAAAAGGTTTTCTAAAAAAGAGTTGATGGATATTCTGGATGTAATCCAGGCCAGTCTTTCCTGCAAAACAGAAGGAGATTTTAAATTCCTGCTGGAAAAGGCAAAGGGGATAGTAGGCGGGGAACACAGTATCTGCGGTCTGGGGATATACGATGCTAAAGGATTGGTTGAGGCTAAAACAATTATAAACAGCACTTACCCTCAGGAATGGCTTTCTATATATCAAAAAAAGCAGCTTTATTTTGTAGACCCTATCGTTATTGAGCAGTATAAATCCTCCGGCACACAACTCTGGTCTGATACCTATAAAAAATACAGGAGTAAAGATATCTCTGAGTTTATTCATAATGCCTCTAACTTTGGCCTTAAGTATGGGATAAGTTCCGGCATTAAATCCAAGTGTAACAGGATGGGGAGTATCATTGTCTTTTCTAACAATAAAAATTATTTTGAAGAACACCAGAAGGAGGTAATGGATGCGCTTATCCCGCATCTGCATCAGGCGCTTGTCAGGATATACAGGCAATTAAAGACTGATATTTTATCCCCTCTTACAGAAAGGGAAATGGATATGGTTCACTGGGTTAAAGAGGGTAAGACAAACTGGGAGATATCCATGATATTAAAAATCAGCGAAAGGACAGTAAAATTCCATCTGGACAATATTAAGGAAAAACTTGGCGCGGTCAGTAAGACCCATGCAGTAGCAATCCTGATGGAGCATGAGCATGAACAGGAAGGGGAACTTGTATCGTAGTCATCCATTCCATGAAATCTGGCCTTCTTTCAAGAGATACCCTTTCAAAATCCCGCCAATCAAGTAAAACTGTCCCTGCTAATACCCCATCCCCCATTCGCAGGAACCCCCCTAATGATTCAAAAGGAAAAAGGGATTTTAAATGTCTGTAATATCTTTTTTCTATGACAGCTATCAGGAACCTGGAGTTATGTGTAAGGCACCAATTATAGACAGCCTTATAAAGCAGATGACCTGTTGTCAAATCTAAATCACCGACCTTATCTGCCCTGCGCTCTTTTTTAACACAGATCCTTGTGCATTCTACCATATACGGAAGTTTCTTAAACGGCTTATCCTTTGGGAGCAGACATGCAAATTCCTTTTCAACCATAAAAGGATAATTGGATTGGATGAGGCGGACATAACCAATAAGAGGCAGATCCTCACCTGTCTGCGCAGACAGGTCAAATAACCCGATAGGGATGGCAAATTTGTCATAGGCATCTGTTTCTCTTTTATCCGGAGAGGGCGGAACCCATTTAAGCTCATCCACAAAAACCTCATGCCTCAAACGATACGCCGCATCCATCTCCTCAGGGGCGCTTAAGGTCTTTATTAAAAGATTATCTTCTTGAAAAATCAGTTCCATGTCTGAACTTTTAGCAGGAACCGGTTTTTTATGTAACTGGCAGGAAGCCCAGTTTGATATTTTATAAATTAGGTATAAAATATAAGATTTTGCTACCTGTCCTTTTGGACAGTTAGTTTTTCCTTGACACAGGTATATAATCTGCTCAACCAAAACAAACCCTTTATTCATGCGAAGGCTTATATACATACCGATTATCCATGGCGAGATAGACATGGGCTCTCTCGCAGACAGGCTCAAAGAGGAGTACATCGCAAAATTTGGCGCGGATAAATGGAGGGAACATCTGAATGTTGCAGACGAACTCTGGAATGAGATAAGGATGAGGCTGGAGAGATTAAATCTGGATTATAAAAAGGTGAAGTTATTTCAGGACGGTTTGCCCAAGAGCGGTAAAGAAATGGACATAGTCAGGGAACTGGCTGAAAAAGGGAGCGCGAATTATAAACTCCTCCTTGATTTAATAGAAAAGGGGGCGCAGCTTATAGGAACAGAAGACCCGCAGCTCCTCATTAGAGAATATAATCATGTCCAGGATATACTAAAGCCTGTCCCCGAAGGTAGTAATCGGGGAGAGACAGCCGTTGAAGACGGCAGAGAGAGGTTGGAAAAGTATAGAGAGATAGGAGCGCTGCTTCTCTCGGAGCGGGATGGCTATATAGCGGGAAGAATAAATGAAAGCCTTGAGCAAGGGGAGACAGGCATCCTTTTTATCGGCATTGCCCATAAGGTGGATAAAAGATTGCCGGAGGATATAAAGACAGAATATCTGAGTTGAAGATTAGACACAGAGGGGGAAGGAAAATTAACCCACCCTCACCTTAATCCTCTCCCTGAGGGAGAGGAGATTTCTACTGCGGGAGCAGGTTTGCAACCTGCTCCCTGAATTTAGTATGTGTTGCATACGAATTATTTGGGTTCAAGTTACAAACTTGAACCCGCAACAGTGCGACACTAAAGAAGACCTACTATCGGTAGGACAGGCATCTCGCCTGTCCAGAGGGGGATTCTCAGATGAAAAGAGTCAAATACAGGGGAACTGTTCTTGTTGTGGATGATGAGGATACGCAGGGGCTCATCTCAGATATCCTCACTAAGAAGGGCTTGCAGGTTATTACGGCCGGAGATGGAGAGGAGGCAATCTCCATGCTTAATGAAGTAGTTCCTGATATTATCATTCTGAATATAGAGATGCCGGGGACAAACGGTGTGGAGACCATAAGGAGGATAAAGGAGAAGAATATACCTTCCATCATTATTGTAACAGTCCAGAGCGATATCCAATCCGCAATCCATGCCGTAAAATTAGGGGTATATAAATTTATTGTCAAGCCTTTTGACAAAAATCTGTTAATCAATATCGTAAATGAGGTGATAGAAAAAAAGTTTTGCATGGAAGATATGAATGGGTTTATAGAGGGAGAAAGGTCATTATCAGAACTTATGGGTAAAAGCAATTCAATACGGGATGTGATTCAAAGAGTAAATAAGGTGGCAAAAACAGATTACACAGTTATCATAGAGGGTGAAACAGGAACCGGTAAAGAATTGATCGCCAGCGCTATTTATAAACAGAGCAAGAGACATAATGGCCCGTTTATAATTGTTGACTGCGGGGCAATTCCGGAGACCCTTATAGAAAGCGAAATATTCGGCCACGAGAAGGGGGCATTTACAGGCGCTCATCAGAAGAAAAATGGTTATTTCTCTCTTGCCAATCACGGCACTATCTTTTTTGATGAAATATCCAACCTCCCTCTGACCAGCCAGTGTAAATTCCTCCGCGCAATTGAAGAGAGAAGGATACATGCCGTAGGAAGCGAAAGCACAATCCCTGTAGATGTCAGGATTATTGCGGCGTCTAATCTCCCGCTGGATAGAGAGGTAACTGCCGGCAGGTTTAGAAATGACCTCTATCATCGCCTGAACGAGTTCTGTATAACACTGCCGTCCCTCCGTGAGAGAAAGGAAGATATTATTTTTCTTGCAGAGAGATTCGTCAGGGAGACCAGCGGAGAATTAAAAAAGGCAACCTTGAAATTCTCTGATGAGGCAATGGAACACCTTGTCAATCATCCGTGGCCGGGAAATGTCAGGGAGATAAGGAACACTATCAGAAGGGCGGCGCTTCTGGCAGATAATGTTATCAGACCGGAAGATCTATCTCTTAAAACAAGGGCTTGCAACGTGGAAGATATTGACACGGCTGATGCGGGTGGAGCAGCCCTAACCTTTAAAGAGGTTTCCCATAAAGCAACTGCCGAGGCAGAGAGGGCGGTGATTCAGGATGCGCTGAATACAACAAAGGGAAACAAGAGCAAGGCAGCAAAACTCTTAAACATAGATTACAAAACCCTCTACTATAAAATTAAGAATTATAGGATTTCAATCCTAAACAAATCGCCACATTCAACGAGCAAGTGCAACACTTGAGCTAAAGACCTCATAAGGTGTTTTGTAATTAAGACACTTGCGAGGCCTATTATTTAATAAAGATTCAATGTGTTTTATCTTGTGACTGCTCACTGTAGCAAAATCGG
>JAUYHF010000035.1 GCA_030690165.1 Deltaproteobacteria bacterium
AGGAGAAGGACAAGACCTATGGGTGTGTTCAGCGACAGAACGAGTATGGAAAGAATACTGTATGCTGTATTTACCTATGAAAACAAAAAGGAGGGAACTAATACCCCTTTCTTACTGACACATAATAATTGACATTACCATGACTCATACATTTACAGTTATTCCTTTAGATGCAAATATCCGGCTGGATATTTTCCTTTCACAAAAATTTCCCGAATTAACCCGATCAAGGATAAAAAATTTAATAGAAGACGGACTTGTATCGCTTAATAACAAGCCGGCCAAGGCAGGCGCAAAGATAAAAACCGGGGATCAGATTGCTATTACTATCCCTCTCCCTCAAGCCATTGCGGCGGAACCTGAAAAAATCCCGCTGGATATTCTGTATGAGGATAAACATATCATTGTCATAAACAAACCGCCCGGCCTGACAGTGCACCCTGGCGCAGGATGTGTAAAAGGGACCCTTGTAAATGCCCTGCTTTACCACTGCAAAGACCTTTCAGGCATAGGCGGCGCCTTGAGGCCAGGCATAGTCCATCGCATAGATAAAGATACATCAGGCGTTCTCATAGCGGCAAAAACAGATAAAGGGCACCAATCTCTATCTCAACAATTCAAAGAGCACTCTATTAAAAGAAGGTATTTAGCGCTTGTATGGGGGATTGTTAAAGGAGATGAAGGCACGATTGACCTCCCTATAGGCAGACATATATCTGAAAGAAAAAAGATGTCTGTCAGGACAAAAAGAGGCAGAAGGGCAGTTACGCATTACAGGGTAATAAAACGGTTTAATAATTTTACGCTCCTTGAGGCGAGTCTTGAAACAGGAAGGACTCATCAGATAAGAGTCCACCTGTCGGCTATTCATCACCCTGTTGTGGGAGATCCTGTGTATGGCAAACACGTTATTCCTTCAGGGCTCCCGTCAAAGATAACCGCCCTGTTAAAAGATTTAAAACGACAGGCCCTCCATGCGCAAACCCTCGGCATTATCCATCCTGAAACAAAACAATATCTGGAGTTTACATCTCCCTTGCCGGATGATATGAAAGAGGTTATAAGCGCTATAGAGGAAGGATGTTAAAACAAGAGGCCGGTATAAAATACGCATCATCGCACATCCTTGATGCGCTGGATTTCATAAGACACGGCTTTCTCTCCAGAGTCGGCGGAATAAGCGAACCGCCATTTTCATCTTTAAATTTTGATACAAGAGACGGGGATGATATTAAAAATGTAGAACATAACAAAACCATTGCTGGAAGGCTGTTTGGTTTTGATGCGTCAAGGGTTTTAACAATAAATCAGGCTCATGGAAACGATGCGCTTGTCATTGATAAACCTGTGAAAGATATATCAGGTCTTTCCAAAACATCAGCAGATGCTATAATAACCAATCAATATGGCATTGCAATCGGGATTTTGACAGCGGACTGTGTGCCAATTATGGTGGTTGACCATGTTAAAAAAATTATCGGGATTGTGCATGCCGGATGGAGGGGAACTGCAAAACGCATTGTTCAAAAGACAATAGAAACCATGGTAAAACATTTTGACTCTGATAAAAAGGAAATTCTGGCTGCAATCGGGCCATCCATCGGTCAGTGCTGTTATAAGGTTGATGGGGTGGTTGCAAGAGAATTCAGAGACAATGAATTTATAACCCCCCTTTACCCCCCTTTATCAAAGGGGGACAGGGGGGATTCTGGCTGGAGGCTTGATTTAAAAAAGGCGAATTTAAGCCAGATGGTAAGCAACGGCATCTTGGAAAAAAATATTTCCGTAGAAGATTTATGCACATCCTGCAGAAATGACTTATTTTTTTCATACAGGAAAGACGGCAAAATTACAGGCAGGCAGTTGAATTTTATAATGATGAAGGAGAGATGATTGTCATATTTCCGTCTGACTTTATGTTTCAGTTGAATGAGATTGGGTTTAAAAACTTGAAATCACAAATTGTGATTTCAAATGGAGGCAAATATGGCAGCTCTTGTTCCAATCGAAGCAATTGAAGGGAAAATTCTTTTGATCCGTGGGCATAAAGTTATGCTTGATAGCAGCCTTGCGGAGCTTTATGGAGTGGCAACTAAAGTACTTATACAAGCTGTCAAGCGTAATGCTCGCCGTTTCCCGCCAGATTTTATGTTTCAGCTTAACAATCAAGAAGTTATAAGTTTGAGGTCACAATTTGTGACCTCAAAGAGTGGAAGGGGCGGCCGCAGATATCTTCCCTATGTCTTTACAGAACAGGGTGTGGCAATGCTCTCAAGTGCATTGAACAGTGAACGAGCAATTCAAGTTAATATCGCTATCATGAGGGTATTCGTCAAATTAAGAGAAATGATAGCTTCCAATAAAGAACTTTCTAGGAGACTTGATGAGCTTGAAAAGAACTATGACACACAATTCAAGGTTGTTTTTGACGCCATTCGTCAATTGATGGCTTCACCGGAACCGAAAAGGAGAAAGATAGGCTTTTGAGATGAAACAAAAAGTTGGTAATATGCCAAGAATAAACGAAGCGACGGATACTGATCCCTGCTTAATACTTGCAGAGCCCGCCCCGTACTTGATACGGGGGACAAGTTTGAAGGTAATTTACCCCGTTAGAAAATCCTTTTCTAATGGGGTTGCAAGGTTACAGCATCTCGGCTGGAAGCGGGGAGATACTTTATCAGGCAAATGTTACATTAAGCATCATGTAACAGGATAACTGCCGTTATTTCTTCTTAAGCAAAAAAGATTGGAATTTAAAACAATGCCGAATCTTCTAAACTATAAATACGAGATATTCCCGACAAGACCGCAAAGGGCGCAACTCTATCGCATCCTCAGGGAATCCAAATATCAGTGGAACAAGGCTGTTACTATTAGAAAAAAACTCAAGGCCGCTCTTGTCTCCGGTCAAATTGAATATGTAATCAATGCCTGTCTCTCTGCCGAAAAAAGCGATACGCAAGCACAGCGGGTCAATGCCATTCAAAAAAAATATCCTGACATGGATTTTGAAAAAGCAACAGTCTGCTATGACTTTAAAAATATTATTGGCAATGTGTTGGGAGACCTGCCGCCTGAAAAATTATTTGATGTAAAATCACTGGCTGACGAACTTAAAACAAAACATCAAGAAGAAGTTTCAAAAAGAAAAGAGGCAATAGCAAATGGGATTGAAAGGAGAAAATTGCCAAAACTTACTGTGTTTTGGCAACTCATAAGGGCAATAAATAAATACGCCGGGTATGCCGCAAAGGCGTATATGGATAAGTCTTTTGAGCCAAGCATGAGTCTTTCCAGTGTAAGATTCAACATCTCCGGCAGCGCAAAGTCGCACCGATGGAATAAGGCGGTTCAGCCGTCTAAAGAACAGCGGGCTTATGGCGCAACAGGCGAGCCGAATTATAAAAGAAGATGCGATGGATTTTCATTTCAGATACCGCAGGATAAATCAGATAAGATTTCAGAGATATTCCGCGCAAAGCGGCGAAACCGTGGTCACCAGATTTTTATAAACCCGCTTTACGAAAGAAATAGATGGATTGATGCGGCATATCACAGGGAAATCCCAGAGGGAAGCAGGATAAAGCAAATGACCGTGAATGAGCGGGCAGGGCATTTCTTTGCAGTTTTAGCCTGCGAAGTTCCAGACAGCGCATGGCTGATTGCGCCGATGCAGGCGGGCTGGTGGGCAGGCATAGACCCGGGCGCGAAAACAGCCCTGACTGTTGCGTTTCATAATGCCGAAACCTCCGAGGCGCGACAGGCAGCAATCCATTATCAGTTTCTTGAAAAGGGGCTTGATAAATTGGAAAAAATCCAGCAGAACCTTGCCAAAAAACAGGGACCAAAAAGAAAAAGGACAGAGGATGAGATAAACAAAGAGCTGGCTCAATTTTCTGCAAAGCGGTCAACTCAAAAACTTCCTGAACAAGAGAGAAATAAAACAATTGCAAAAGAAAAAGAACGGCTTGAAAAGAAAATGGTTCGTCAAGAGATGAGCAACTCTTGGAAAAAACTTTCCCGCAAGGTCGGGGGATTGAATTACAGGATTGCAAACCAGCGGCTTGATGTCCTGCATAAGATAAGCCGTTTTTTGGTTGAAGGGTGCGACGGCATAGGCATAGGCCATTGGGAACCTGAACGAGAGGTGTCGTATAGAAAAAGACGAAAGGCGCTTTTAAAACAGGTTAAGGCAAATGTTGAAGGCGCAAAAGAAAAACTAAAAGAACTTGAAGAAGAAAAATCAAAGCAAGGACCAAAAGGCGTAAAAAAGACCCGCAGGGGCGGAAGGGACAGGTCTATTGCCACGCTTCGCAGGATGGTTGAAGAAAAGGCAAAAAGGTCGGGGGCGGTTGTATATCCTGATATAAACGAGGCAGGCTCAACAATGACCTGCTTAAATTGTGGGGCAAAGACAGGCCCAACAGGAAAGGAAAATCTTTCTGTCAGGGAATGGGGATGCACAGAATGCAATGCAAAACATCATAGAGATTTGAACAGCGCATTTAATATACTCAAAAAGACCAAAGAAGAATATGCCGCAGCCCAAGCGGCAGCCTCGGCAACGGGGCAGATTGCCACCAGAACGATGACTCACGGGACAACGGTTCAGTCCGGCAGCAGTCCAGCCGGATTCCGTGTTAGGGAGTCTTCCGGGAAAGGTGGCTTTTCGTTCAAAAATGCTCTGCCTGATTTCTGGGTGGAAGTCGGAAGGCAGGAGGAGGCGCCGAAGGCATTCAAGTCCCTAATCCAGATGGGGGTTGCCCGGTCTCTTGCAGAACAAGAACCGGAAAAAAACCAGCGCCAAAGCCCTCCATAAAGCACTTGGATATGTGAAAAAATGTGGGGAAAACACAATTTTTCTGCATATTCCAAAGAGTTGCATGACATCTGCTGTTGCAGAGCGGATTTTGAACGGAAGTTGGGACAGACAGACCAGCCGGACTGTCTTGAGACATGCTGTTGCAGAGCGGATTTTGAACGGAAGTTGGGACGCAAGTGGAAGTATGACGCAAAAGCTGTTGCAGAGCAGAGCCGTGTAGGTTGGGTTGAGCTTTGCGAAACCCAACAAACCATTGCAATAAATCGTTGGGTTGAAAAACGCAACCCAACCTACGCACTCGCAACAAATGGCTTAATCATCGCCATTCAGGTTTTGAGAGAATAAAAATATTTGAGGGTGTATAATGCTGATCGGTCTTACAGGCGGCATCGCATCAGGGAAAAGTCTTGTTACTGAGGAATTAAAACGGCTCGGCGCGCTTCTCATTGATGCTGATGAGATAGCGAGAGAGATGGTTATGCCCGGTTTGCCCGCATATCAGAATATTGTTAAGGAATTTGGGCAAGGGATACTGAATCCTGATAAGACCATAAACCGCAAGACCCTCGGCGCTATTGTCTTTTCTAACCCAAAACTTAGAAAGAGGCTTGAGCAAATAACTCATCCGGGGATATTGGGGGAGATAGATAAAAGGATTTTAGCTATAAAGGATAAAGACCCAAAGGCCATTATTGTAGTTGATGCAGCGCTTCTCATTGAAGTCGGGCTTCATAAAAAAATGGATAAAGTAATTGTGGTGTATGCGGATGAAAAAACCCAGATAGCGCGATTGATGAAAAGGGATGGCCTTTCTTACAACGAGGCAAAAGACCGCATTTCAGCCCAGATGAATTTAAATGAAAAGAAAAAATGTGCTGATTTTGTTATAGAGAATGTGGAAGGAATGGGGAAGAAAGATGTAAGAGAGGAAGTTAAAAAGATATTTGAGCAGTTAAAAGGCAAAAGGTAATTATATGGAACATCCATAAGCCAGCGGCTCATAAAATGAGAATGAAAATCAACCCCACCCTCACCTGAAACATCCATTAAGGATGTTTCAGTCCTCTCCCTGAGGGAGAGGAGACTTTTTTTGTTCCCTCCCCTTCAAGGGGAGGGTTAGGGTGGGGATGGGGTAAGAGAGGATATTTTTAGATGCAACTTACCATCGGACCGGTCTTATTTGACTGGAAAAAAGAGGAACTTTTAAGGTTCTATGATGAAGTGGCGGATATGCCTGTGGACAGGGTGTATCTGGGCGAGGTGGTATGCGTTAAGAAGAAGGGACTTTCTGTTAAAGAGATTGAAGAAATTGGCAAGAAACTGGGGAAGGCAGGCAAAGAAGTGGCGATCTCAAGTCTTGCGGTGGTGAGCAATGAGGAGGAGTTAAGGTTGACAAGAGATATTGCCGCATTGCCTTTTTCAGTTGAGGCAAATGACATGTCAGTATTTAATATAGTCAGAAGCCAGAAAGAGATTATTGCTGGTCCCCATATAACCACATACAATGTCCCATCTATAGAATTTCTGCAAGGGTTAGGAGTTAAAAGGGTTGTCTTTCCTGTAGAGCTTTCAAGGGATTCCATTAGACATTGCATACAGAATACTGGTATATATTCAGAGGTATTTGCCCACGGCAAGGTTCCGCTGGCATTTTCGTGGAGGTGTTATACATCAAGGGCATACGGGCTGAATAAAGCTAACTGCCAGCATCACTGCAAACTTCACCTTGACGGCATGCCTTTAAAAACTATTGAAGGAGAACCGACTTTTACAATCAACGGAACATCCGTCTTAAGCGCCTTAACCTATACACTGGTTGAGGTAATTGAAGATTTAAAAATCATCGGCGTAAATGCTTTGCGAATCTCTCCGCAATATCAGCATACAAAAAAGATTGTAGATGTATTTAAAAAGCGGCTTGATGGTATAATAGGGCCGGATGAAGGTATGGCAATGCTTCAAGAAACAAGTCCGCAGGGATTTTGCAATGGGTGGTATTTTGGAAAAGCAGGGAAGGAATATGAAAAATCAGAGTTATTGATTCAATGAATAATATAAATTTAAAGGAGGACACCATGACCGACATACTGGATAAAGCTATTTTGATAGGAATTGGCTTGGAAAAAAGAGCAAAAGATATTTTGAATGAATTGGCAAGTGAGGGGAAAGAGGCAAAGACAGGAGAAGGTGGAGAACTTCCACCAAAGCAGGAACTGGAAAACAAATTGGTAGAGGAAGGCACAAAGGCGGTCAGAGAGATTATTGCCACTGTAAAGGCTGGGAAGGAAAAGGTTGATAAGGAAATAGAAGAGGCTGTCCAGCATCTTCTGGAAAAATTCAAGGTTGCCACAAAAGACGATATGGAGATTATAGAAAAGATGGCGCAAGTTGCGCGGGAAAAGGTGGATGCGCTGGAAAAACGAATTGAGAAGTTAGAAAAGAAATAAAAAGGGGCAAGGCGGGGTATTCTATATGAATCAAAAAAGACATGCCCCCGAAGGCTTTAATCGGGGAACGGAAGTCTCCATAGGTCTCATCCAGACATCGGTTACGAAAGATATTCAGGAGAATATTCGTAAAACTGTCGGATTGGTAAGAAAGGCGGCAAAAGAAGGCGCTGAGATTATCTGCCTTCAGGAGCTTTTCAGCACCGTCTATTTTCCCCAGCACGAAAGGCTTGACGCATCAGGGTTTGCGGAAACGATACCCGGAGATACGGTAAGCCTCTTCTCAAGATTGGCAAAAGAGTTGGGCATTGTAATTATAGTCCCCCTCTTTGAGAAGGCGCAGAACGGCAGCTATTATAATTCCGCCGTTACCATAGACGCGGACGGAGGCATTCTGGGCGTATATCGCAAGATACATATCCCCTTTGATAAGCTCTTCTATGAGAAGAATTATTTTAAAGACGGCGATTTGGGTTATCAGGTCTATAAAACCAGGTTCGCTTCCATCGGAGTCCTCATCTGTTATGACCAGTGGAACCCGGAAGCGGCAAGGATAAATACGCTCATGGGCGCAGATATAATTTTTTACCCCACGGCTATAGGCTGGATAAAGGGGCATACATCGCAGGACGGCGACTGGCACAATGCATGGGAGACAGTTCAACGCGGTCATGCTGTGGCAAACGGCGTTCATGTCGCGGCAGTCAATAGGGTTGGAGAGGAAGATAGGCTTAACTTCTGGGGCGGTTCATTTGTTTCAGACGCCTTTGGAAAAGTGATAAAAAAGGCAAGCAGCGAGGAGGAAGAGGCGCTGGTTGTCCAAGTGGATCTGGGCATGAATAAAAGGATTCGTGAGGGCTGGGGCTTTTTGAATAATAGGAGGCCTGATACATATCAGCCCATCTGCAAATGACACAATTATTGAGCACACCTAAAAAAATCGGCTACTCCATGCCTGCTGAATGGGAGAGGCATGATGCAGTATGGCTTGCATGGCCGCACGACCCAATCACCTTTCCCAGCCGTGTGGAAAAGGTGGAAAAGACTTATGGCGAAATAATCAAGGCCCTGCAGGGCAGCGAAAAGGTGAACCTCCTTGTGAAAGACAGCGCAATGAAAGATAAGGCGCAAAGGATTTTGGAACAGCGTAGTGTAAACCCTGATGGCATTGTATTTCACATATATGACTATGCGGATGTCTGGTTCAGGGATTATGGCCCGATATTTCTCGTGGATAAAAAGAACGGCGGTCTTGCCATGAGCCACTGGATATACAATGCGTGGGGAAGAAAATACGAGAGTCTGATGAAGGACACGCATATCCCTGAATTTATCAACCGCAATATGAATATCCCATACTTCACCCCAGGCATCGTGCTTGAAGGCGGTTCAATAGAGGTAAACGGAAAAGGGACGCTCCTTACCACCGAGCAGTGTCTGCTTAACAGAAACAGAAATCCCAATCTGAATAAATACGGGATAGAGGAATATCTCATGAAATATCTGGACGTAACTAAAATCATCTGGCTTAAAAACGGTATTGAGGGAGACGACACGGACGGGCACATAGACGATATCGCCCGGTTCGTAAATACCACAACTGTCCTTTGCGCGTATGAAGAAAACAAAAGCGACATAAATCACACCATACTTCACGAAAACTACGAAATACTTCGTGGCTCAAAAGACCAAAATGGAAACAGCCTGAATGTCATAAAGCTGCCTATGCCAGGGGTTATAGGAGACGGACAAGGGAGGCTGCCTGCCAGCTATGCAAACTTTTATATAGGCAATACCGTAGTATTGGTTCCAGTCTTCGGCCATGAAAACGATGCGAAGGCGTTAGATATTATCCAGCGTCAGTTTCCTGACCGCAGGGCCATAGGTATAAACTGTAGAGACCTGGCCTACGGCCTCGGCACAATCCATTGCATAAGCCAACAACAGCCGAATGCCGATATTAGAAATGGCTGAAAGAGGAAATGGAGTGGGAACATACACAAACATCAGAAGACTTCATAAAATAGCAGTCATCCTCATCAAATACGGTTTTGGCTGGCTTGTAAAGGAAATACGGATATTCCCCTTCTTGTCTTCTTTTGAAAGGCTTTTGCTGAAAAAGGCAAAAAGAGAGCTCAGCACAGGGGAAAGGGTGCGGCTGGCGCTGGAGGAACTTGGCCCAACATTCATAAAACTGGGGCAGGTGGCATCCACGCGCGCAGACCTTCTACCGCCTGACTGGATTGAGGAGCTTAAAAAGCTTCAGGATGCTGTGCCATCGTTTTCATTTGAAAAGGTCAGGGAGGTTGTAGAGCATGGCCTCAAGGCGCCGCTCAGTAAAAAGTTTAAAATATTTGAAGAAATTCCGTGCGCATCCGCATCCATTGCCCAGGTGCATTATGCAGTGCTTATGGACGGCCAGGAGGCAGCTGTAAAGGTAAAGCGGCCAGGCATAGATAAAATCATAGAGTCAGATATCTCTGTAATGCACACCATTGCAGATCTTCTGGACAGATATGTGCCTCAGGCAAAGCGATACAGGCCTATGGAGGTTGTTGAGGAATTTGCAAGGGTCATACACAGGGAGCAGGATTTTACTGTGGAAGGGGCAAATGTAAACAGGTTCTGCAAGATGTTTGAAGGAGACACTACAGTAAAGGTTCCAAAGGTCTTCTGGGATTGGACAACGAGCGAGGTGCTTACCCTGGAGAGGATTTACGGCACACCCCTTGATGAAACTGAGAAGATAAAGGCCAAGGGCCTTGATATAAAAAAGATTGCTGAAAACGGAATCAGGGCGTTTTTCAAACAGGTATTTGAATTCGGCTACTTCCATGCAGACCTCCATCCTGGAAATATCTTTGCGGGTGATGACGGCACAATTATCTATCTTGATTTCGGCATAGTCGGAAGGCTTGATGAAAACCTGAGAAAATATCTTGCCAGCCTGTTGTTTCATCTTATAAAACAGGATTATCATAATATGGCGCTGATACACAGAGAAATGGGGCTCATTTCAAAAGATGTTGATATAGGAGAATTTGAGGAGGCGCTGAAGGATATAGCTGAGCCGGTATTGGGCAGGACACTGGAACAAATAAACGTATCTGATCTGATAATGAGGCTTATACGGACAGCAAGGCGTTTTCAGATGCGGCTGCAGCCCAATCTCCTGCTCCTGCAGAAATCTATGGTGATAATTGAAGGCGTGGGCAGACAACTTTATCCTGATATAGATATGTGGGAGGTGGCAAAGCCTTTAATCTACAGGTGGATGATAAAGGAAAAGGTGTCGCCGGGCAGGATATACGCAAGGGGCAAAAAGAGGATAGATAATTTTATAGAGATGGCGGCTGATGTGCCATATCAGGTTCATTCCATCCTGAGCAAGACCCTGAACGAAGAACTTAAGATAGGCTTTGTGCATCACAGGCTGGAGACATTGTCAGAAGAAATAAATATCCTTGGCCAGAGGTTTGCAATGGGTATGATAATTGCGGCGCTTATTATAGGCTCGTCATTTATCGCAATGACATACAAAAACGGCTATGCCTTGTGGGGCCTGCCTGCGTTAAGCTGGATCGGTTTTATAATGGCAGGCATTCTGGGACTACGAATGGGTTCGTCAGCGACGAAGAAAGACAAAAAATAATGGATAACAAAAACACAACATATTTCGGCAACAAGATAATCCCTGCATCTGAAAAGAAAAGCATGGTGCAGGATATATTTACCTCTGTTGCTGACAAATACGACCTTATGAACGACCTCATGAGCCTTGGCACACACAGGCTCTGGAAGAGGTTTGTAGCAGAAAAAACCAATCTCAAGCCAGGAGACTCGGCCATAGATGTATGCGGCGGAACCGCTGATATAGCCATGCTGATGGCAAAAAGGGTCGGCGAAAAAGGCAGGGTTGTTGTTTACGATATAAATATGGGGATGCTGGAAAATGGCAGAGATAAATGCATTGACAGGGGCTTTCTGAAAAATGTCCGGTATGTGCAGGGGGACGCAGAGGAGATAGCTTTTGAGGACAACACATTTCACTGCGCAGCCGTCGGATTTGGCATAAGGAATGTAACCCATCTGGACAAGGCATTCATGGAGATGATGCGGGTTGTAAAACCCGGCGGAAGGGTGATTTGCCTTGAGTTTTCTCATCCCACATCAAAAGTATTCAGCAAACTCTACGATCTTTATTCTTTCAAGGTTATGCCGGAGATAGGCAATGTTGTAACAGGCAACAGGGATGCCTATACCTATCTCCCTGAATCCATCAGAAAATTTCCAAAGCAGGAAGAGTTGAAAAAGATAATGGAAGATGTGGGACTCTTCAAGGTCAAATATTATAATCTCTTTAACGGCATTGCTGCTGTGCATATTGGAGTGAAGATATGACTATAGGGGTCAGGGATCAGGGGTCAGGGGTCAGAGAAAAAATCAAAGAAAAAAGTTTACAGGCTCTGAAGCTGCCTTTGCGGCTTATCCCTTTATGGATTGAGGCCATTGGCATGGGCGCTGTGATGGGGGCGATAGTTGACGGCAATAAGCGGTTTAAGGAAAGATTAAGGGAGATTGATGACAAGATATTTTTATTTGAGGCTGTGGATTTAAACAAAAAAATTTATCTCCGTATAAAAGACGGCGACATAAAAACAATCCCGCATCTTGCAAAGGAGCCGGATGTTGTTATGAAAGGAGAGACTAAAGTGTTCTTTGGCCTGCTCCTCGGCAAAGAAGATCCTGATACCGTATTTTTCTCAAGAAAACTTGAGATAAGCGGGGATACAGCGACGGCGATATGTTTTAAAAATATATTGAATAGTATGTAGCCCACCGATTTTTTGCCGCATATTTTGGTGGGCGCAGTCCCACCCTACTCATTTTTTATGATATTAAAAAATATATTTGAAATTCTTGCAATAATATCCGGGGCAATCTCTGGAGTATGCTTTATGGCTATTGCATTGAGAAAAAAATTGCCATTATTTGGTGCACTACTTTCTCCTAAAATCTACGAAGACCTTGACGCTACAGATAAACGTTTAGCACTAGCCGGCGCAATATTTTTTCTGCTTTTTATCGTCTTCATTATTATGCATTTTTTCTAACGATACCCTTTTCTTCATTATCTTAAGGGATAGAGAAAAGAGGACTGATTTATTTTAAAAAGCGAAGAGGAAATTCTGGGGGCATGATACTTAATTCACAATGCCCAGACCCAAGATTTGGAATACAAGCGCCTGTTACAACTGCCATGGCAATAAAAACGCCGAGCAATCTTACCTACGCCATAAGCGAAAACAGTTTGTAGGGTGGGCTATGCCCACCCTACTCACTTTCCCCTGCTTCACCCTCTCTTGCGTCAGACCTTTATCAAAATGCCCCATCCAACCCCTATCTCTTTTCCTATTTTGTCAAATCAGGCAATAACCAATCCGGTTCGGAAGGCGCTATTCATCGCGCAGTACGCGTGCCTTTGAAGTGTCGTTTAGGGGCGCCTGAACCTTGGGTTGCAGGGCTGGATTTATGCCGTGCGTGAGAAGGCGCACCCGTCTTTTTTGCGGCTGGCCGGAAAGGCGGCCTTGCCATCGAATGTTCCTTCTGATGCGCAGGGGCTTTATAGTTGAAGTTTTCGAGAGTCCGACGTTCAAGTTGGGAATGGAGGACCTTTTCTATTGTACGAACCATGACCGTATCCTCTGAGGTTACAAGGGTGAAGGCATCGCCGCTTCTGGCAACGCGGCCTGTCCGGCCTATGCGGTGGATATATGCCTCGACTGTATTGGGAATATCGAAGTTTATGACATGAGAAATCTGCGATACATCTATGCCGCGTGCAGCTATGTCTGTTGCAACCAATATCTGGAATGTGCCGTTACGAAACCCGTCCAAAGCCGCCTGTCTCCGGTGTTGGGAAAGATTTCCCTGAAGCGAGGCCGCTTTGTAACCGGCCTTGGCAAGTTGTTCTCCAAGACGCTTGGCGCGGTGTTTGGTGCGGGTGAAGACCAGCACTGATTCGGTATCCGTATGATGCAGCAACTCAAGGAGCAGACCGGTTTTGAGGTGCTCTGAAACAGGGTAGATGGCATGGCTCACGGTAACCGCAGGAGAACCGCTCCCCACCTGCACTGTAACCGGGTTGCGGAGCGTTTCGTGGGCAAGACGTTTTATCTCTTCGGGCATGGTGGCCGAAAAGAGGAGGGTCTGCCGCTCACTGGGGATTCGTTTAAGTATTTTCCGTATATCAGGCAAAAAGCCCATGTCGAACATGTGATCTGCCTCATCGAGAACCAGAACTTCCAGCCGGGACAGGTTGATGGTTGCTTGTCCGATATGGTCGAGCAGACGACCTGGACAGGCAACAACAATCTCGGCGCCCTGCCTCAGTTTTTGAATCTGAGGGTTAATGTTTACTCCGCCGTAAACGGTAACGCTCCGAAAGCGGGTCTTGCTTCCGAGGGTTTGAATGGCCTGATGTATCTGCTCCGCCAGTTCGCGCGTTGGGGCGATAATGAGCGCCCTCACATAGCCGCGCCCACCCTGCATCAAACGGTGCAGTATCGGCAGCGCAAATGCGGCGGTCTTTCCTGTGCCGGTCTGGGCAAGGCCCATGACGTCCCGCCCTTGCATTACGGCAGGTATGGCCTGGGTCTGGATTGGAGTCGGCGTAACATATCCTGCCGAGGTTACTCCTGCATTCACGGCGGCATTGAGGTAAAACTTTTTAAAATCCATAATCTCCTTCTTTCTTGCTCCAAAAAAAAGCCCCGGAGTCATTCCGGGGCATACGTTTTGATATTCGTTTCCTTCCTGGAACAGCTAATTTAATATGTTTGGATTATAGCAAATTTTGCAAGGCAATAGCAAGCTGAATTGTAACCCCAAAATGATAATGCCCTATTTAGCCAAAATAGAAATGTCCTAAAATCAGGATAAATGGGGTCTGAACCAAAACAGCTATATTTTTTTCGTTGGCTTATTTCCTGTAAGTGTTTAGGGATGTGTTCATATTCTCACTTCAAACTCGCCACCGTCACCCCTCCCCCTCCCTCAAACTGTTCCCCGCTTCTGAAATTATTTACCAGAGGATGACCGGAAAGATACCCCTGCACAGCCTTTGCAAGGATACCCATGCCTACCCCGTGAATTATTACAACTTCGGAAAGTCCGGCAAGCGTTGCGTCGTTCAAAAACTGCTCAAGTCTTGAGAGCGCCTCGTCAACCCGCAGACCTATGATATTTATCTCTGCTGCAACTGCCGCCTCTGACATATCAGGTTTAATATAGCGCTTCTGCATCTTCGCAATTTTGCCTTTCTTAATTCCTACGTCAGACAAAGGCGCTTCCATCTCCATGCTGCCTGCCTTCACCAGCAGGCGATTTTTCTTTTTAAAAAGTTTTACAACCGTTGCATCATAACCCACGGATTTTACAAACACCACATCCCCTTCTTTGAGTTCATCCATTGGCACATGCTCAATATCAGCCGCCTCATACTCTTTTGCCTTTTCAACAACCTGTTCCTGCGCAGATACAACTTCATTAAGAAGCTCTTTTATCCTGTCTTTGTCTTTCTTCTTAATCTCAAGAAGAATGTCATGCATCTTTCTTTTTATGTCGGAGATAATATCAGACGCCTCTTTATACGCATTAGCAAGCGCCTCTTTTCTGCGGATTTCGGCGTCCCTATCCAATTCCTCTATCCGTTCTTCTCTTGTCTTCAATTCCGTTTCTTGTCTCGTAACACTTTCAAGGGCTTCTTCATAATCTCTCCTCTTCTGGTCAAGGTCGTTGATGAGATTTTCAAGGTCAACCTTTCTCTTGCCAAGCATGCCTTTTGCAGATTCTATAATCCTTTCCGGCAATCCATATCTCTTCGCTGTCTCAAGGGCAAAAGAATGTCCCGGCTCACCCCGTCTCAATCTGTAGAGCGGCTCAAGTGTTTCCCTGTCAAATTCCATAGAGGCATTGACCATCCCGTCTGCCTTGTGAACAAACACCTTTACATCTGTAAGATGCGTTGTGGCAAAGATCAAAGACATCCTCTGCTTCAACTCCTCCAGTATCGTGCAGGCAAGCGCTGCCCCTTCTTCCGGGTCTGTGCCTGTGCCGAGTTCATCTATCAGCACAAGGGTTTCGGAATCCGCCTTATTCAGAAACTCCATCATATTTGCAAGATGGGCTGTGAATGTAGAGAGATTATCCGCAATGGACTGCCTGTCGCCGATATCCACCAGAAGATTTTTGAACAATGGAATGGTTGTTAAAGTATCTGCCGGCACAGGCATGCCTGATAAAGCCATGACCGACAACAGCCCGATGGTCTTTATCGCAACAGTCTTGCCGCCTGCATTAGGGCCTGTTATCGCCATTACGGTTTTATCTCCGCCCAGATGCGCATCAATAGGGACAATCTCCGCGGCATTACCCTTCCTTGCCGCGGCATAAAGCAGCAAGGGATGTCTTGCCTTTGCAAGACGCATAACATTCTGCTCGTTAATTTCAGGAATCTGCATGTGGAATCCTTCAGCAAAACAGGCGACGCTGTTTATCAGATCAAGGAAAACTAAAGTTTTAAACTCCCCTTCAATCTCATCGGCAATCTCCCGTATTCGTCTGCCAAGTTCCCGCAAAATTCTTATCTCTTCACCCTTCTCATCGGCAATAATATTTTCCAATTCGTTGGAAAGGCCTATGATGGCGATAGGCTCGACAAATGCGGTCTCTCCTGTCCTTGACACATCGTGCACTACGCCGGACACCTGTCCTTTTGAATCCATCCTTACAGGAATGACCCATCTTCCTGATCTCTGTGTGATAAAAGTATCCTGCAAAAATGGCGCTGTGTTTTCATCTCTGGTAATCTCCTCAAGCCTCTTTATAATCCTGTTTTCAAGCCCCCTCTTTTTTGCCCTGAGTTCTGCAAGAGCCTGCGATGCACTGTCAAGGATATTCCCCTCCCTGTCAATAGAGTTATTAAGTCTATGCAGCAACTCTCCCCTGTCGGTAATGTTCTTCGTAAGTTCGTTAAGGGAGGATTGTGTAGGGGCGTGTTTTAAACCCGCCCTAATCTGCGCCACTGCCTCATGCACAGCATGGAGAAAATCCATCAAGCAAACAAGCTCAACAGGCTCAAGGATTGCATCTTCAGGACGAACCTTTTGCAAGGCAGGAAGAATATCGTTAAACGGAAGGATGCCGAGCGGTCTCTCCTCTTGCGACATCCGCCAGATTTCTTTTACGCAGGCAAATCTCTTTTCAATCTCAACTCTGCTGGAAAGCGGCGTGATGGAAAAGATAGCATCACGAGAAGGATCGCTGTGCGCATACCCGGCGATTATCTCAAGGAGTTTGTTGAATTCAAGGGAATCAAGGGATGTTTGGGGGATCATAGGGTCATTCAGTCAACACACTTTTTCATGAATTCGCTTAAGTCGTATATACATTCATTCTGCCGCTCAAAGGCAGTGGTGTCGGCAATCACTGTCTATTCCCGCTTATTAATGTAGGTGGCATTTGAGAAACCAAAAGACAGTGAAGAGATTGGAACACTCAGGCTATAAATGCCGCCTTCTCTTTTTATCCCATAGAATTTTGACATCGTAATCAGCAATCAGGTGGTCATTGGTAATTATCGGAATCTTCTCTATACGAGCCTGTGACACAAGCATCCGATCAAAAGGGTCTCTATGATGGCCCGGTAAGTTATAAACATGGAGGGCGTGAACTAATTGTATCGGCAGTCCTGAGATATTATTGGCAATCATTTGGTCGGGGATAAATTTTTCAGGATTTTCTTTAAGTTTCAGCCTGCCTATTTTTGTTTTAATCGCTATTTCCCAGCAGCTTGCTGAACTCAAAAACAGGTCATTCCCTTCATCTGCGATGAAATCCCGTATATATGGAGTCAATCTTTCATCGTCCATAATCCACCATAAGAACACATGGGTATCCAGCAATGCCTTCATTTTTCAAATTCCTTTAGAACATTTTCCGGCAATGGCTCCATGAAGGCTTGAGTCATAATAATTTTTCCCTTCCCCTTTGCACTGCCTGGCTGTCTTTTGCCTGATGAGGCAGGTATCGGGCTGACACGGGCTATAGGTTTCCCTGCCTTTGCAATCAAAATATCCTCTCCACTTTCCACACGTTTAAGTATTGCTGATAGATGTGTTTTTGCCTCATGTATGTTTACAGTATGCATATTGATAAACCCCCTTAAACTTATAGTAAAGTAAACTAACAGGTTAGTCAAGTATTGTTTATATTCGATTCCGCTATCATGCAACAAACGTAGTGTTTATTGTTATGTTATTTCTGCTTCAAATATTTTTACCTTTCCAAATTCGCCGTCGTAGCCCGGGGCGATGTGAACATTTCCTGAACGCATCATGGAAATGGCTTCACTGAGAAGCGGTGAGCCAGCCCTTCTGATATCATCCAAAGGCACATCGATTAATATCTTAAATTCGCTGCCGAGTTTTTGCAGGAGGTTTTGATATACGTTGTCCACTTTTTTGCTGCTCACGCCAACTTTCAAGACCTCTGCAATAATCTCCGGCAGAGGGATTATGGAATAAAAAGGCGGCGCGCCTTTTAATTCAAAACCTTCTTCCCTGTCTGAGAGCCTCTCTACCCTGTGCATCACACCCACCGTAACCTTTTTACTGCATACAGGACAAAGGTAGTTGTGTTTTATCGTCTCCTTTGGCGAGAGGCTTGTCTTGCAAAGCCTGTGGCCGTCGTAATGATATTTTCCTTCTTCAGGAAAAAATTCTATTGTACCTGAAAAACCTTTTTTTGTTTTGAGCGCATCCATCATTGCCTTATAAGAAATTTCTGTATCAAAGATATTTGCCTCGCGGCCTATCTTTGCAGGTGAATGGGCATCGGAATTGGATATAAGGGTAATTTTGTCTAAGGCTGAAAGCCTCCGGTTCATGGCCGGGTCTGAGGAAAGGCCTGTTTCAATGGCGTGGATATGAGGGGTCAGCTCCTCAAAACATTCTTCAAGGGAATCAAAACCTGATGCTGCGCCGAACACTGAAAAATGCGGCGTCCATGCGTGGGCAGGGACGAGCATGGCATCAGGAGATTCGTTCATCACAATCTTTAAAAGCTCCTTTGCATCAAGCCCAAGTATGGGTCTTCCGTCAGCGCTGAGATTTCCGATACGAGAGAGAGCTGCGTTTATCTTTGCAATATCGGCAAAGTCAGGGGCAAATACTATGGAGTGTATCTTGCGGGTCTTTCCGTTTTTGCTATAGATGCAGCTTATCTCTGCGGAGAGGATAAAAAAGACATCCTGCCTGCATGAATCATGAATTTCATCGGTTTGAAATTCTTTTTTCAGCCTGAATAGGCCGCTGCCTGCTGGCTCAAGTTTTTCCTTTAGTTCATCAGACCACTTTGGATGGGTGAAATCCCCTGTGCCTATTACAGTAATCCCTTTTAACTGCGCCCACTTCCAGATGTTTTCTGGGGACATGTCCGGGCTGGTTGCCCTTGAATATTTTGAATGGATATGTAGGTCGGCGATAAAACGCATGGAGTGATTATAACAAAATTATTTTGACAGTTCATTCTTAAAAACTCATCATTTTTAAATAATAGGTAAACTCTGATTAATTCCGTAATTGTCATTCCCGCGAAAGCGGGAATCCAGCAAATTCAAATACATGGATGCCCGTTTACACGGGCATGACGAATAAATCAGAGGTTACATAGTAAAGATTCTTCTCGGGAAGCCTCTCTATTGTGCTCAAAAACTGTTTAAATGAACCAAACATAATTACTTCGAATATTACATAGCATGCGACATAATAATCAAGCATAAATTAATTCCTTTGTATTTCAATAAGTTGACCATCTATAGAATAGAGGTTTCTCTTGACGGAACACGTGGTATTAGCTAAAATCGCAACCAATAGACGCATGCGGCATAAAATATAATGTTGGGGATAAAAATGACCTACAAAAAAGAACTTCAAGACAAACTGAAAAATGCTAATAGTTGGCCTGCGTTTAGAGATCCGATGCACCTGTCAATCTTGAACGATATGGCAGATAAGGCATTTTCTAAGAATACTATTGAAGGGTATATCGCGGCTGTAGCCATATATCATCAAATTAGCTCCGATATGATTGAACTACTCCTTGAGGACATCCACTTTCTTACACAGTGCTCTCTCTATCCGTTAGAACTCCACTTCAAGAAAAGAAAAAATCCTATGTTTGGTGCCTTGCTGGATGAATTGGAGCACAGCATTGATTTCAAACAAAAGAAAGATTTATTGTCCCAGTGTCACAGATTGAATCAAATCCGGATTACAATGGTTCACAAGCTGACGCAACAGGTTGGCGGACTCGGGTTAGTTAATCGCCAAGCCAAAGTTGCAAAGACTGTTTTTGATCAAATATTCAGTCTTTTTGACGACGCGCACGATTTTTTTCGAGCATGTCTTCATGACATTCAAAATGATTTTCTTGATGCCGATATAATTACAGAGGCAACATATAGTGAACCAAGTAAGGGCAAAAGATCACGGCGACCCCAACAAGCAGGTCGAGGCGACCGGGAATAGCCTCTGCGGTTTTTTGTAATGCTGGTTGCCCCGTCGCCTCACCTTGATCGTTGGCACGGATAAAAGGCATTAAAAGCATTAGAACCAAAATCAGAATCAAAGGCATATAGGCATTAAAATAATCATGAACAAAATTATTATTGTGATTCTTGTAGTTTTACCACTATTTTCATGCTCAACTTACTCAATTCATAGATATACAATGTATATGGATAATGTTGAATTTATCAGAAACGCTACACTGAAACAATCTTTGACAAATGATGATTAGTGTTGTAATGTCTTGATAAAGCAAATTTAAACTTTATCGGAGGTATTGCACATGGAAGAAAAGACAATTTATACAACCAAAGAGACAGCCAAATATCTTGGTATAAGTCCAGCCACTATTTATCGAATGGAAAAGAAAGGTATAATCTCCTCAACAAAAACACCTGGCGGTCAAAGACGTTTTAGCAAAGAAAAAATAGAGAAGTATTTACTAGAAAGTAAATACTTTGAAGCCCCTCAAAATCCGAGCATATATAAAAAACAAGCAAGCAATATAAATGAAACTTTATTACAAATAAACGAACCTCAAGAAGATTATAACGCAAAAATCTTAAATAAAATAATAGAAGGAAACTGTGTAGCGGTAATGAAACAAATGCCAAATGATTTTGTGGACTTGACAGTTACTTCCCCTCCTTATGATGACTTGAGAGATTACAACGGTTACAAATTCGATTTTCAGAATATTGCTCATCAGCTTTATCGAATTACGAAAAAAGACGGTCTTGTAGTTTGGGTAGTTGGCAAGAAAATAAAGAATGGCAATATGCTTCTAACGCCATTCAATCAAGCTCTATTCTTTCAAACAATAGGATTTAAGATGCATGACATCATGATTTACAAAAAGAAAAACACGCCGTTTATGCGAAGTAATGCTTATACTAACGGTTTCGAGTTTATGTTTGTTCTTGCAAAAGGGATGGTTAAAACTTTCAACCCTCTAAAAGTACCAACAGCAAGAGCAGGTTTTGAGATGTTAGTAACGAATAGAAAATCGGATGGTAAAATAAAAAAAGTCTTAGCTGAATTAAAGACGGAGAAAGTAAAGGACAATATCTGGGAATATGCTGTTGGGCTTGGTGGAACCACAAATGATAAGATGGCCTTTAAACATCCCGCAGTGTTTCCAGAGAAACTTGCCGAAGACCACATTTTGTCGTGGACTAATGAAGGTGATTTAGTATTTGATCCGATGTGTGGGTCTGGGACAACCTTAAAAATGGCAAAACTCAACAATAGAAGATACATAGGAATTGATATATCCGAAGAGTATTGCAAGATTGCACAGGAACGTTTGCAAATGGCCAATCATATCCAATTAAAGATGTCTTTATAATGACAAATATTACTATAAAAGCAGGCGATTATGTTGTTGCTACTAAGGCTATAAATGATATTCAGGAACGGTCTGTCGGTTTAGTCGGAGATGTTTCGGGTGAAAAGATTACCATCTTCTTTATCGGAGCAAACAAGACTATAGAAACTGATTGTAAGCATGTCGCCTATTTAGATATTAAGAAGACTGGGAAACCATATAAGAAAAAAATATGTAACAGATGTCATTTGCTGAAAAATGACGTAGAAGAGTTTGATATTAACCAGACTGACGCAAAAGGGTAATGTCAATTATTATGTGTCAGTAAGAAAGGGGTATTAGTTCCCTCCTTTTTGTTTTCATAGGTAAATACAGCATACAGTATTCTTTCCATACTCGTTCTGTCGCTGAACACACCCATAGGTCTTGTCCTTCTCC